>NZ_QQWI01000012.1 GCF_004125825.1 Fusibacter sp. A1
GACCCCTTGTAGACCACAAGGTTGATAGGTCTGAGGTGTAAGCACAGCAATGTGTTCAGCTGACAGATACTAATAGGTCGAGGTCTTGACCCAAAATGTGATTATATGAAGTTTTGATTTTGCAAAGCGAAATCAGAATATTAAGTAGCGATAGCGAAGGGGATACACCTGTTCCCATCTCGAACACAGAAGTTAAGTCCTTCAGCGCTGAAAATACTTGCCGGGCAGCTGGCTGGGAAGATAAGACGTTGCTTATTTGAGAAATGACACATCAGTTTAACTGGTGTGTTTTTTCATATGTACTGAAAGTTATATTGGACTGCAACGTCTCTTTGTTCCCAGTGGCCAGCCCGTGAGCAAAAAGCGCTCACTTACGCTGGTTGCGAGTAAAAAACACTCGCAAGGATAAGACGTTGCTTATTTGAAAAAGACATTAGTTGATCTAATGTCTTTTTTCGTTTTTGTTGAAGAGTTGGAGAGGTTTGTGGAATGTAGTATGTGGAATGTGGAATCCCTTGCGCGTTCCGCGCGTGGGTAGCTCGCGAAGCGTAGCTTCTAGAGTTTCCACATTCTACTTTCCACATTCCACAGAACTCGGTGATACTCTCAAGAGACCTTATCTGGGGTCGGGCTCCGTGAACTCTGCCCGTGAATGAAATACAATTCACTTACGCAGTCTACGAATAAAAAGCATTCGTAGCACGATTCACTTTTAGCCCACACGAGCAAAGTACGCTCGTGGTAAATCACTATCATCTCAATAAAAAAACACGAACCAATTTGGCTCGTGTGTGTGTTATTTCATTGCGATAATCGCGCCGCTTACGTATGGAATCAGCCACAATAGCCAAACTACAAGGCTGAATTTATGGAAGTTGATTTGCGCTTTGTCGTTTTTCTTGACGAGTACTATGATTGCCCAGATTGCGTGGAATGCCATTAAGCCTATTGCGAAGCCGCCTGTGATGGCGTGCCAGTTGAGGCCTGTGTGGACTGCGTCTGAGTTGCCTGCGATGCTGCTCATGATGGTTGTTCCTGTTGTATCGAAGATTAGGCCTAGGATAAAGAAGATAAGGTGTTTTAAGGTTAGTTTCTTCTCTTTATGTTCTGACCAAACACCGATAGTGTAAAACACAAGTGCCAGGCTGATTGTGATGATTGCTGTTATTAGTGGTAATGACATGTTAGTTCTCCTTTTGTGGCATGATAGCCAGCAGATATTTTAGGGTGTCGATGATTTCTGTTCTTTTGCTGAGGTCGATATCGTCAAATAGGGCTTCAAAGGAATGATTCATGGTTTCTCTTAACTCTCTTGCGATCTTTAGTCCTTCTGGTGAAAAAGAGATCCATACGCTTCTTTTGTCTTTGACATCGTGTTCCTTTTGTAGAATGCCTTGTTTTTCGAGGCGGCTTATGATTCCTGATACTGTTCCTTTTGTGAGTGACATTTCTTTGCAGAGGTCATTCACAGTCAGCTTTTTGTGATGTGCGATGAGTTTGATTACGATAAGCTGCTGGTGAGTAAGTTGATGAGCAGTCATATTCTCGTTTAGTTGACAGCTGACTTTGCCATATAACTCACGAATCAGCATGACAATTTGAAAAGCGGCGTTCTGATTCAATGGATTCTCCTTCGTTTGCGTGCGAACTAAAATAGTTTCTATGCAAACTATAAACCATATTTCTCTCTCTGTCAACTTAATTATATGCTTGACAACTTTTTTTTATCGACTATACTATATCTATGGAAAACGAATAAGCGTTGATTAGGATTATTAGGTAAGATCACATGGAGAGAGACACTGGTTGGTGAAAAGTGTTATGTGCGCTGTTACTGAACCTACCTAGGAGCTACTTAAGAAAACTTAAGTCGTGTGGTTACGTTATCAACTAAAAAGTGGGTCTATGACCTATTAGGGTGGTACCGCGGATATTACTTCGTCCCTTTGCATTGAGCAAAGGGACGAAGTTTTTTTAATTTAAGGAGAGTACAACTATGAAAATGTCAAAACTATATGCACCAACATTAAGAGAAGTTCCATCGGAAGCGGAACTGCCAAGCCATCAATTACTTTTAAGAGCTGGAATGGTTCGTATGCTTGCAGCTGGAATTTATACTTATTTGCCACTTGGACACAAGGTGATTAAGAACATTGAACGAATCGTACGCGAAGAAATGGATGCTATTGATTCTCAAGAGTCGCTGATGTCTGCGATGATTCCATCTGAGCTTTGGAAGGAAACAGGTAGATGGGCTGATTTTGGGCCTGAAATGTTTAAACTGTACGATCGTCACAATAGAGAGTTCTGTCTAGGACCAACTCATGAGGAAGTTTTCACTGATCTTATCAGACACGAAGTAAAATCATATAAGCAACTTCCACTTAGCTTGTATCAGATTCAAACGAAGTATCGTGATGAAAAACGTCCTAGATTCGGCTTGATGAGATGTCGCGAATTCATCATGAAGGATGCGTATACATTTGATAAGGATGAGGCGGGTATGAAAGAGGCCTACGAATCAATGTGGAAAGCTTATGAGCGCGTATTCGACAGATGTGGACTTAATTACAAAGTAGTCGAGGGTGATGCAGGTGCGATGGGTGGAAGCGATTCACATGAATTTATCGCCCTATCTGAAATAGGAGAAACGCAGATCGTATACTGTGAATCATGTGATTATGCTGCTACCGATGAAAAAGCGGATGTGGTCTACGAGGTCGCAAGTGCTAATTTTGAAGCCTTGGAGCTCGAAAAAGTTTCAACACCGGATACAAAAACAATCGAGGAGCTTAAGAGTTTCTTTGGACTTAGTGAAGACTGTTTTGTTAAAACCTTATTATACAATGTTCAAGGAAAGACAGTGGCAGTGATGATTCCTGGAGACAGGGAGCTTAACGAAATTAAGCTGATCAATTTCTTGGATTGTGCGGAGCACGAACTTGAGATGGCTGATGAAGAGACGGTTAAGGCTGCTACTGGAGCTGAAGTCGGTTATGCTGGTCCAATCGGCTTAAACGGCGATATCAGACTTGTAGTCGATGAGAGAATCACTAAAATGGTGAATGTCATCGTCGGTGCAAATCAAACAGATTTCCACTTTAAAAATGTGAATTACGGTCGTGATTTTAAAGGTGAGATCGCAACGGATCTGCTTCTTGTCAGAGAAGGGGACAATTGCCCAAAATGTAATACAAGACTGTCGATGGACCGAGGTAACGAGGTAGGCAACATATTCCAACTTGGAACCAAATATTCAAAATCATTAGGCGCCACCTATCTTGATGCCAACGGTAAGGAGCAACTTATTGTAATGGGATCTCATGGTATTGGTGTATCCCGTACGATGGCTGCGATCATTGAACAGAGCTATGATGAAAATGGAATCATATGGCCAGTGGCTGTGGCTCCTTATAAGGCGATTGTAACAGTCGTCAATTCAAAAAAGGAAGATCAGCAGGAGCTAGGCTTCAAAATCTACGAAGAACTTAAGGCAAGGGGTGTAGAAGTAATTATTGATGATCGTATTGAGCGTGCAGGTGTTAAATTTAAGGATGCCGAGCTTATAGGCATTCCTTTCGCTATCAATGTAGGTAAGAATGCCGAGCAGGGTATTGTAGAGTTTAAAGAACGTTCAAAAGGTGAAAAGATAGAGCTTACCACGGAAGAGGCGATTGCTAAAGTCATCGAGTGCCTGGCGCTTTAATGGTGGTTCAGATGACTACGATCTATCTAACAAGACATGGACAAACGGAGTGGAATCTTGAAGGACGCAGCCAGGGGAAACTGGATTCAAAACTGACTGAGCTTGGTAGGAAACAAGCTCAGTGGCTGGCTGAGAGACTGCAACCTATCAGTTTTGACGCGGTTTATACGAGCACTAGCGGAAGAACTATCGAGACGCAAGAAATCATTATGGCAGGAAAGTCTGTCAAAACCACAAGACTTGAAGGACTATGTGAAATGGACTTTGGTTCATGGCAAGGTAAGTTGTGGGATGAGGTCCGCGAAGAAAATCCCAAGCGATATGATGATTTTTGGAAAAATCCAAGTGCATTTGAACCGGATTGTGGCGAGTCTTATGCGACCTTTGTTAAAAGGGTGAATGAGGCACTTGATGAAATCACCCAGAAGCATGAAGGAGAGACCATATTGATTGTGGCTCATGGTGGCGTGTTAAAGGCAATCTACTCGCAACTACAGAATATTCCTTTGGATGAGTTCTGGACACAAAAACCATATATGCATTCGGCCAATCTGACGATCATAGAGCGACAAGAGGGAAGCGATACCTTCTTGCTTCAAGGCTGTATTGATCATTATCCTGAACAGGAAAAAGCAAAATTTGACTACTAAATAGAAAGAGGCCACACCTTAAATCGGGGTGTGGCCTCTCTTTTAGAGGTCTTTAATCTCAAGTTCTTCTGCGTAGACGGTGAAGGCGTCAAAACCTTGCTCGGCCAGACGTTCTATCTGCTTACCGAATTTTTTCTTTTTCGCGAAAACAGAGACTACCGAATAGGTTTCTCTTAATTCGATAGATGTTTTGATCACGTCTTTCAAGGAGTCACGCGTGTCATAAAAAAGTGCTAGGCGCGTACCTGTAGGGATATCACGTTTTTCTTCTCTTAAAATATCGATAATTCGCTCGTAGCCGATAGAAAACCCGCAGGCCGGCACATCGATTCCGCTAAGCTTGCCGATCATTTCATCGTAACGACCACCACCGCCGACTGCATAACCAAGTGAGCCGTAAAATACTTCGAATATGGTACTTGTATAGTATCCCATGCCTCTGACGAGTGAATAGTCGAATACGATCTTGTAGTTTGCAGCTACTGATTCAATAACTTCGATAATTTCATTGATGTTCTCAAAGCCCTCTGCAGAAAGTTCCTTTGCTGCTGTGAGGCCCTCTGTTGCAAGTTTGTCGCTGAGCTGCATGAGTGAAGTGATTTTATCCTCTCCATATCCTTTTTCGCTCAACTCTTCTAGGATACCGTCCTGACCGATTTTATCAAGTTTATCGAGTGTGATCGCTACATCTTGAAATTCTTCTGGAGCGAATCCTGCTGCAGCGGTCAATCCTTTTAAGATTCTTCTGTCATTGATCTTAATGGTTAGTTCATTCAGTCCAAGCTTTGTGAGCGCGCTGCCGACTGTGTTGATCAGTTCTATTTCTGTCAGGTTTGTAGCATCGCCGATGACATCCACATCACACTGGATAAAGTTTCTGTATCGGCCCTTCTGAGGACGTTCAGCTCTAAACACGTTGCCTATTTGAATTGCTTTGAATATAGGTGGCAACTCATTTCGGTTATTGGCATAAAAACGACTGAGCGGTAGCGTAAGGTCGAATCTTAAGCCGAGATCGGTAAGTGCTGATTCTGATTCTGGGATTTGATTCAACTTCAACTTGTCGCCACGTTTTAAGATCTTAAATATCAACTTAGTGTTATCGCCACCGTCGCTGTTTTCCAAATTGCTTAAATTCTCGATTTGTGAAGTTTCGATTTCCGTGAATCCGTTTCTCGCATACTCCTCACGAATCACTTTCATCACGTATTCCCTTAAAGCCTTGTCTTTAGGTAAAAAATCTCTCATACCTTTTGGGGGTAAGTTACTAGCCATGTCAGCCTCCATATCGTTTTTAATTGAAGTTTAAATAAAAAAACCTGTCATCACTGACAGGTAGAAGTTCAAATCCCATCAGTGCACAGCAATAAGCGCTGCACTGACGTGCAAACGCGAATTAATGATGATGGACAAATATTAGGTTTTCAATGTCAATTTTTAATAATAGCATTAGAATCACCTCTGATTAGTTTGAGTATATCGCAAACGAGAACGTATGTCAAAGTTTGAGATAAAAAAAATCGGCATGAGACGGTTATGAATTTTGTGCTGATACAAGAAATAAACGGTTGAAAAGTAAGTTGAAAAATCAAAAAAAAATTAGAATGACAAGGATGTGTTTGTGCTATATAATGTAGAAAAAAATAGGCAGGATTGTGCGTCAATTCAGAGTATTTCATCTTTTAAAAAACAAACTTTTTTTTGAAAAAAACTATTGACGTAAGTTGCTGTGTGTTATAAGATGTATTTGTTGCCGAAACAGGCAGCAAGCAAGATTCCAAGGTAGCTCAACGGTGGAGCAACCGGCTGTTAACCGGTAGGCTGTGGGTTCGAGTCCCACCCTTGGAGCCAATATAACGCGGGATGGAGCAGTTGGTAGCTCGTTGGGCTCATAACCCAAAGGTCACAGGTTCGAATCCTGTTCCCGCAACCATTCAAGGCCCCTTGGTCAAGCGGTCAAGACACCGCCCTTTCACGGCGGTAACAGGGGTTCGATTCCCCTAGGGGTCACCACAACAATTCTTGGTTGATGATTACATCGGCTGAGGATTCATGGGAGCATAGCTCAGCTGGGAGAGCGCTTGCCTTACAAGCAAGATGTCATAGGTTCGATCCCTATTGTTCCCACCATCTCAATTTTTTATTGCAGACGGTAGGTTTTACGAAGTAAATACCGAGAGTCGAGGCAATAAAAAATGGTCGTTGCACAGCAACGAGAGTACATTACTGTATTTCGCACCTAGTGCGAAATTCAATAAGCGGTCCGGTAGTTCAGCTGGTTAGAACGCCAGCCTGTCACGCTGGAGGTCGAGGGTTCGAATCCCTTCCGGATCGCCAATTAATTTTATTTTGCAGACGGTAGGTTTTACGAAGTAAATACCGAAAGTCGAGGCAAAATAAAATGGTCATCGCACAGCGATGAAATTACCTTTATGTATTCAACATGCCGATGTAGCTCAATTGGTAGAGCAATTGACTTGTAATCAATAGGTCGCGGGTTCGAGTCCCATCATCGGCTCCATTTTGCGGAAGTGGCTCAGTGGTAGAGCATCGCCTTGCCAAGGCGAGGGTCGCGAGTTCAAATCTCGTCTTCCGCTCCAATTATGGTCCATTAGCTCAGTCGGTAGAGCATCTGACTTTTAATCAGGGTGTCCCGCGTTCGAGTCGCGGATGGATCACCAATTTCATTAAGTGTAAAAATCGTGTTACGATTTTTACATTCTGCGGAAGTGGCTCAGTGGTAGAGCATCGCCTTGCCAAGGCGAGGGTCGAGGGTTCAAATCCCTTCTTCCGCTCCAAGATGGCGGCATAGCCAAGTGGTAAGGCAGAGGACTGCAAATCCTTTATCCCCAGTTCAAATCTGGGTGCCGCCTCCATCAAGAAAAACTCAATCAATCGATTGAGTTTTTTTTATGTTCTCTACAAAGTTTAGTGCTACTAAACCTTGCGTTTACATTTGTGTTGTTTTATAATACTAAACATGGAGTTTGTTTATACAAAGGAGTGTTAATTTGAATATCGGGAATAAGATCAAAAGACTTAGGTTAGAGAACAATTTGACACAAGAGGAACTGGCTTCAAGATGTGACCTATCGAAAGGATTCATTTCGCTGATGGAACGTGATCTGACTTCGCCTTCCATTGCTACGCTTGTTGATATCCTAGATACGTTAGGTACTAATCTGAATGAGTTTTTCAGCGAAGAGCATGATGAGAAAATCGTATTCGGACCAGAGGATATCTTTACGACGCAAAATGAAGAACTGGGACATCAGGTTTCATGGTTGATCAGTAATTCTCAGAAAAACGATATGGAGCCGATTTTAATCGAACTTGATCCGATGGGGGTATACACCGACGAGGAGTCTCATGAAGGAGAAGAGTTCGGTTATTGTTTGACGGGTCAAATTGAAGTGCAGCTGGGTAAAAAAACATATCGAATCAAAAAGGGTGAAAGTTTCTATTATCGCTCGAATATATGGCACCGCATCTCTAATCCTTACAAACGGCCTGCGACTGTTTTGATGATTAGTACACCACCGAGTTTTTAGGAGAGTATGATGAGCAGGATAATTGAGACAAGTAAGCTTACAAAAGTATACGGTGAAGACACAGTTGTGAATGACTTGGACGTATGGATTAATGAAAATCAGTTTTTAACCCTATTGGGACCAAGCGGATGTGGTAAAACAACTACCTTGAGAATGATCGGTGGTTTTGAAAAACCTACTTCTGGAGAAATACGCTTTGATGGGAAAAGATTAAATGACATACCGCCATATGAAAGACAGATTAACACTGTTTTTCAGAAGTATGCTCTATTTCCACATCTGAACGTTTATGAAAACATCGCATTCGGTCTTAGGATAAAAAAGATTTCTGAGAGCGAAATCAGAAATCGTGTACACAGGATGCTTGAGCTCGTAAACCTGGCAGGATATGAAAAACGAAGAATCAATGCGCTAAGTGGAGGCCAACAGCAGAGAATTGCCATTGCAAGGGCACTGGTCAACGAGCCTAAGGTCCTTTTGCTTGACGAACCGCTTGGAGCGCTTGATTTAAAGCTTAGAAAAGAAATGCAGCATGAGCTTAAGGCAATGCAGCAAGAGGTAGGGATCACATTTATCTATGTCACCCATGACCAGGAAGAAGCGCTGACGATGTCGGATAAGATCATCATCATGAACCATGGGGTCATTCAGCAGATCGGGTCTCCGACAGATATCTACAACGAGCCTGAAAATGCGTTTGTAGCTGATTTTATAGGAGAGTCGAACATTATCTCAGGGGTGATGATCGACGACTATAAAGTGGCTTTTCTGGGGCATGAGTTCATCTGCGTAGATAAGGATTTTACGAAAAATGAGAACGTTGAAATTGTGATACGACCGGAAGATATCACCTTGAACGATCCAAATGGTGGAGTGAACGGTATTGTGTCTTCTGTGGTTTTCAAAGGTGTTCATTATGAGATGCTGATTGAGTCGAGCGGATTCGAGTGGCTTGTCCATTCCACAAGGATGAGGTCAAAAGGAGAAATGGTTTCGTTGAATTTCGGTCCTGAAGACATTCATGTCATGGAAAAGGTGAGCTTATGATGAAAAGATACAGTAGTGCCCCTTATTTAGTATGGAGCGCGCTATTTATCATTATTCCACTATTGATGATTCTTTTCTTGGCTTTTACCAAAACAACGGAAGCGGGATACGCTTTTTCTTTGGAAAGTGTCTTTCGACTGTTTGATCCCTTGGTGATGCGTATCGGTATCCGGTCGTTTGTTATGGCGCTTGTGGCCACAGCCCTGTGTCTGGTACTTGGTTATCCAGTCGCCTATATGTTGACGAAACTGCCTGCAAGGGTTGAGAAGTGGCTCGTGGTCCTACTTGTGCTCCCCATGTGGATGAATTTTTTATTAAGAACGTATGCGATTCAGTATTTACTTGGACCAACAGGTCTTGTGAATCAAGTGATGATGTCAATGGACCTTCCTACGCTTAATCTGCTATTCAATGAAGGCGCGGTCCTATTCGGCATGGTTTACAATTACATTCCATTCATGATTCTGCCTATCTATACGGTCATCAGTAAAATGGACAACAAGCTTATAGAGGCTGCGGAAGACTTAGGTGCTACGGGTCGACGTGTTTTTACCCATATCATTTTGCCTTTGTCGCTCCCAGGTGTGTTTTCGGGGATTACGATGACGTTTATGCCGGCAGTGAGTACCTTTGTAATATCTGCGCTGCTGGGTGGCGGCAAGTATGATCTGATCGGTAACTTAATTGAACGCCAGTTTACCCTTAGCTACGACTGGCACTTCGGGTCTGCGCTATCTATGGTACTGATGATTATCATACTGCTGCTGATGACAGTGCTTGGCCGGTTTGAAGGGGAAAGCGAAGGTGGCGGATTATGGTAAGGAAGATTTTTGACGGGGTTTTCGACTTTTTTGATAAGCCCCTGATGCAGCGGAGTTATCTTGCGCTGATCTATGCGGTCTTGTATGCTCCGATACTTATTCTGATGGTGTTCTCCTTCAATGAAGGAAAGCGCGGAGGAAAGTGGCAAGGTTTCACCTTTAAGTGGTATGGTGAACTCTTCAATGACAGCCAGATCATGAAGGCGTTATACTATACGTTAACGATCGCACTTATCGCTTCGATTGTTGCAACTTTAATAGGCACACTGGCTGCATATGGGATTCACAGGTATAAGAAGAAATGGGCTAAGAAATCAATTTTGGCGGTCAATAATATTCCGATTTTGAATCCGGATATCGTCACCGGTGTCGCCTTGATGGTCTGGTTCGCTTTTTTATTCAATGCTATTTTTGGTATCCGTAATGGATTTTTGACGCTTTTGATAGCGCATATCACATTTTGTATTCCCTATGTGGTGCTTTCTGTTTTACCTAAACTGAAGCAGATGCCAAAAGACACTGTCGAGGCAGCCATGGACTTAGGTGCAAAACCATCTCAAGCGTTTATGAAAGTGGTTTTACCAGAAATTAAACCTGGCATCGTGACAGGTGCCCTCATAGCATTTACTTTATCGATTGATGATTTTGTAATCAGTTTCTTCACCACTGGAAGTGGTGTGCAGAATTTATCCATTTCAATTTTTTCGATGGCCAGAAAGGGTATCAGTCCAAAAATCAATGCTCTTTCGACACTCATGTTTCTTGCGGTTATTGGGCTATTGATAGTCGTCAATAAAAGAAGCAAGATTGAAGACCTTTAGGAGGTAACGATGAAAAGAATTTTAAGCGTTTTACTTGTGGTTGTAATGATGTTCGCACTCACAGCGTGCGGCAGTGACAAAAAGGTACTTTATGTCTACAACTGGGGCGAGTACATGGACGAAAGTCTTCGTGAGCAATTTACCGAAGAAACTGGAATCCAAGTGATTTATGAGGAATATGCGACAAATGAGGATATGTATGTCAAGCTTAAAAATGGTGGAACACAATATGATATTGCTATTCCGTCAGATTACATGATCGAGAAGCTTATTTCTGAGGACATGCTTGAAAAAGTTGATACTTCTTTGATCGACAATTACGGTCAAATCGGTGATGCATATAGGAATTTAGCCTATGATCCAGGTAACGAATACAGTGTCCCTTATTTCTGGGGTACGGTTGGTATCCTTTACAACGAGACATTAGTTGACGATCCTGTGGACAGCTGGAACATTCTCTTTGACGAAAAGTACAAAGGGCAGATCCTGATGCTTGACTCGCAGCGCGACTCTTTGATGATCGCACTGAAACTACTTGGATATAGCATGAACACTCGAAATGAGAATGAGCTTGAAGAAGCGAAGCAGCTGCTTATGGATCAAAAGGATTTAGTGCTTGCTTATGTCGTGGATAACGGAAAAGACATTATGGTCGCAGATGGCGCCGCGTTCATGGCGACATGGAACGGTGAGGCCATCGCACTTCAGGATGAAAACGAGAACTTGAATTTCGCACTGCCTAAAGAAGGTACAAACGTGTGGTACGACGCCATGGTTATTCCTAAAGGGGCACAGAACTACGATGAGGCGATCGCGTTTATCAACTTCATGCTGGATCCTGAGAACGCCGCGTTAAATACTGACTGGGTCGGTTATTCCACTCCGAATACAGGCGCGTTTGATCTTCTTGATGAGGAAGTTCAGAATAACGAGATCGCGTATCCGAATATCGACAACTTGAAAAACAGCGAAATTTTCAATGATCCGGGCGATTTCATAGAAGTTTACAACCGCGTTTGGACGGAGATAAAACTTAAGTAGTGAAAGTTAATTCAGAATTGTGCAACTTTAGTCAGAGCTGTTGACTTATCTCAATTTCATGGTAGAATAAATATTGTTCAAGCGTTCTTAGCTCAGTTGGATAGAGTGTCTGGCTACGAACCAGAAGGTCGGGGGTTCAAATCCCTCAGGGCGCACCATGAAATAGAAAACACCGTACATGAGGTACGGTGTTTTTTTATTGTTACAATTCGAAAAAATTGCTACAATAAGAGAAAACAGTTAGGAGAGCGACATGTTCAAAAACAGAAGAAATTTCATTGAATATCTGGTACTTTCAAGTATCGCTGTTCTCATAGTCGCCTATGTCATTGTAAATTACCTTAGTATTCAGGCTTCTATCGGAAGGTTTTTTTCTGTCCTGACTCCTTTTTATATCGGGTTTGGTATCGCCTACGTGCTCAATAGACCCATATCCGCATTTGAAAAAGCACTGGGGGGCAAGAGGGGACTTATCATCGCAGTGACCTATTTAGGCTTGATATTGGGTATTTCGATGTTTTCAGCATATGTGGTTCCGCAGATCATCGACAACGGCATCTCTTTGGGGAGGGAAATCTCAAAGGGCGTCATTGCCTTGATGAAACAGTTTCAAGGGCTTGATTTTGGTCCGTACCAAGAAGTGGTCTACGAAAATCTGAACAGGATGGCTGAAATAGTGACTACGGTCTCCAACTTTATCGTGAGCAACCTGACTCAGATCTTTATCAATATCACATCGACTTTCATGAATGTATTTTTTGGTATCATCATCTCAGTGTATATGCTGCTTGATAAACATAAGGTCTTGCAGCTTTTTAAGAATGTGACCAGATCCATATTTGGAAAAGAGAAAAGTGAACGTATCATTTTTCACGCATCAGAAGTGAACACGGTATTTTCTCACTTTTTAACAGGGCTCCTGGTAGAGGCATTTATTGTCGGGATACTGGCCTATCTGGGCTTATCTGTGATGGGTGTGAGATTCGCACTGATTCTTGGACTTATCATCATGAGTACAAATGTCATTCCTTATATCGGTCCCTTTATCGGCGCGATACCGGCTGTAACAGTCACGCTAATGTATGATCCGATCAAAGCGCTTTGGGTTGTGGTGTTTATCGTCATCCTGCAGCAATTTGACGGTAACTTTATCGGCCCGAGAGTGATGGGGAACTACATCGGATTAGATCCGATTTGGATTATCCTTTCAATTACCATAGGTGGAGGATTGTGGGGCGTTCTTGGAATACTTTTAGCTATACCGACAGGTGCGATTATCAAAATAACGCTATCTAGAATGATTACAAAATATGATGAAAAACATCATCAGGTAAAAAAATAAAAAAAGACTTGCAAGTGGCCTTGTTATGTTATAAGATATACTAGTCGTTAGGCGATACGCGTTCTTAGCTCAGTTGGATAGAGTGTCTGGCTACGAACCAGAAGGTCGGGGGTTCAAATCCCTCAGGGCGCACCATAAAAGAAAACACACTGCATATGCAGTGTGTTTTTTTATGTTCATTTTTCAGTTAAATCTCAAGTTTGCCCAGAATGATCATGATTTCATTTTTTGACCCCAGCCGATTTGGATCGACGATGACCTCTGAAAGCTTAAAGTGTGATTTGAGGTCCTGTCCAAGACCTAGCTCTGGAACGATGATCTGGGTCTTGATAGTTCTTGTGCCGTTGAAGTCGCCTGTTTCATCTACTGCGTATCCAAGCTTTTCAAAGAGCGCCTGATATTCATCTGCAAGTCCTGATGATCCGTTTCCGTTGAGGATGCGTAAAGAGTATTCGAGACTGTCTTGTTGTGGATACTGGTCCGCTGTCAAGGATGTCGAGTAAAAGGCTTTAAGCTCTGAAACCGATGGTGGATCGTAGTAGTAGATGCCATCGATCCGGTTGTCCTTGCCAGGTAGCGTATGGGAGTAGATTTTGTCAAAGTCGATATGTTTGGTTGTCTGCATTAAAGCTAAAACATCGTTTAAATTTGCATCTGTCTGAACGAACTCGGATAAGGAGTTGAATACTTCTGTGATATTGAATGCCGTGTCGAGCGTGAAGACTTTTTTCAGGTATGCGCTTAAGAAGTACTGCTGCATCTCCATGCGTCCAAAATCTCCGTAGCCTGAATTGTTGTTCCCTTTTCTAAATCGGACAAGCTGTTCCGCCTTATCGCCATCAAGCAGCTGCAAACCTTCTTGTAGATTGATATGCAGATTCTGTGTGGGATCGTCGTAATTCATCGCTTGTGGAACATAGACCTCTACGCCGCCTACTGAATCGACTACTTCTTTAAATGCGTTGATATTGATCATGATCAGGTGATCGAATGAAATATCTAGTAGCTCTTCTATCGCTTTTGCTGTCAGTGAGGCTGGGCTTTCGTAATCCGCCATTTTGGCATAGGCATGAAGCTCTGTCAGTTTGATGTGCGGACTGTGGTTTCTAATCAGTTCCTGTACGTTCTCCGAGAGGTCTATTCTGTAATCCCTCGGTATGGAGAACATCGATGTGGTATTGGTGTGTGGATCGTAGTGCACTACCATCATCGAATCGGTACGGTAGCCGCTCTTATCTGTTCCAAGCAATAAGAGGTTGATTTCCTTATCGGCTTTATCATTTGTCTTTCCATCCGAGGATTGCTCATCGTTGGGATCGATAGCGACGATATTTTCTTCAATAACAGTCCTTTTAAACGTGAATTTACTGAAGTAGTGGTGGGCAACTCCATAGCTGCCTGCGAATAAGAGCATAAAGAATAATAGTGAAAACACTATTGTTTTTTTTAAGTTGTGTTTTTTCATGTTAACCCTTCTTTCCTATCTGAATAATCATCGATAAGCATATCACAACTGCTTGATTGTGTCATTCAAAATCAAAAACCGTTATCGTTTTGTTATATTTGAAAAAAGAATTGAAATTATTTACGGTCTCATGTAAAATTAAATGAACATATGAACAATCATTCATATGAAAAGAGAGGGGATCGTATGAAAAGACAATTTAAACTGAAGCATCTGACATGTTCAGGCTGTGCCGAAGCGATTCAGAGGGACTTGAAAGGTACTGATGATATCACTAATGTAAGTTTTAATTTTGCAACTGGAGAATTGACATTAGACCTGAATGCACCTATAGAGAACCTATTTGCCAAGGTTCAAAAAATCGTTCACAGTCATGAAGAAGAAGTAGAGATCATCGAGAAGGATGACAAGCGTGTCGAGTTCGTATTTTTACTTGAGGGACTCACATGTGCTGGTTGTACTGAGAAAATCATGACAGCACTGAGAAGGGACGAGGATTATGATAATGTCTCTTATCAATTCGCTACAGGTGAACTTAAGCTAGAAACAAGTATCAAGTCAAACCTCAGAAGCCGACTTCAGACGCTGATCGACGGCTATGAAGATGGTGTTACCGTTGTTCCTTCCTCAAGAAACATTATCCAAACCCAAGCGCTGACGGTAAAGAAGAAAACGCTCTTTGAATTTTCAAGAAAACAGAGGGTCACGATTGGTGCGGTGGGCTTTATCATCGGTATTTTGAGTCAAAGCTATTTGACAGGTATTGAAATCTATGCAAAGGCTCTTATGGTTTTCGCCTATCTGGTGGTCGGGTATCCTGTCATTAGAAAGGCATTTAAGAATATTGGAAAAGGACAATGGTTCGACGAGAATTTTTTGATGACCATTGCGACAGCGGGAGCGTTCATCCTAGGTGAACTACCTGAAGCGGTTGGAGTAATGCTTTTTTATGAGATAGGTGAACTGTTTCAAGACAAAGCTGTCAACCAGTCAAGGGGGGCGATTAAATCCTTGCTCGCCATAAGACCGGATCGTGCGCATCTGATGATAGAAAATGAAGAAAGGGATATAGCTCCTGAGCTGCTTAACGAAGAGGACCTAATCGTCGTAAAGCCTGGTGAAAGAGTACCTGTAGATGGTGTTATTGAAAATGGTGCGGCGTATATCGATACTTCTGCGCTGACAGGGGAGTCGGTTCCTGTATACAAGGCGGTAGGAGAAACCCTATTTAGCGGTTTTTTAGTACAGGATAGTGTGCTTACACTGAGAGTAAAGAAAGTATTCTCTGAATCGACAGCATCAAAGATCATTGATCTTGTGCAAAATGCGACAGCCAGCAAAGCGACGACAGAACAGTTTATTACAAAATTCGCTCGTATCTATACGCCGGCGGTTGTCGTATCGGCCGCTATGATAGCCCTTATTGTTCCCTTATTCACAGGATTTGATTTTAGCATGTGGATCTACAGGGCGCTGATTTTCTTGGTTATCTCGTGTCCATGCGCCCTTGTCGTATCGATACCCCTAAGTTACTTTGGTGGATTGGGTGCCGCTTCAAAGCATGGAATCCTGATTAAAGGCGGGAACTACTTAGAAGCCTTATCTGGACTTTCGCATATCGTATTCGATAAGACAGGTACGCTGACAAAGGGTGAATTTAAAGTCACAAAAGTCGAGACGTTAAACGGTTTTACCGAAGAAGAAGTACTTGAGTATGCGGCAGTGGCAGAAATTCACTCGACTCATCCGATTGCCAAGGCGATTGTTGAAGCCCATGGTAAAAGAGTAGACAAGCTGAAGGACTATAAAGAACTATCCGGTAAAGGGATTGTCGCATCTGATGAGGCCCTGGAAGTAGTAGCAGGAAAAAGAACATTCGTTGCCGAGTATCTTACAGATACTATGGATATTCATGAGTCAAACCTCACGGAAGTCTACATTGCTGTCAATAAAAAGCTGATCGGCATACTTTCGATTAGTGATTCCTTGAAAGAGGGAAGTAAGCAGTTGATTGAAAGCCTTACTGAAAAAGGGATCAGTGTATCGATGCTCACCGGTGACAAGGAAGAAGTGGCTGGCATGGTCGCTGAGGAACTTGGAATCGCCAACTATTATTCAGGTCTGATGCCTGAAGACAAGCTAAAGCATTTAGTTGAAATCATAGATATCGAAAACGGTCATACAGCTTTTGTGGGTGACGGTATAAATGACGCTCCAGTTCTTGCGCGCGCCGATATAGGTGTCGCTATGGGCGGCCTTGGATCTGAAGCTGCCATAGAAGCTGCAGATGTGGTACTGATGAATGACGATATCGAAAGAATAATCGATGCGATTGCGATTGCAAAGAGAACCCGTACGATTGTCTATCAGAACATATTTTTCGCTCTTGGAGTGAAGGTGGCGTTTCTTGTGATGGGAGTCGCTGGTCTTTCCGGTATGTGGGAAGCTGTATTTGCAGACGTGGGTGTGGCGCTACTTGCCGTGCTTAACGCATCCAGGGTCATGAAGTTCAAAAAATAGTAAAAGCCGTCGAAAAATCGACGGCTTTTTTAGCGGGCTTTACTACTCTATGATGATGATGGTTCTTGTCTGAGCATCCCATTCCACTGTTAACCCAAATGTTTCAGCGATGAAACGAAGTGGTAGGATGGTACGGCTCATGACGATTTCAGCCTGCGAGTCAAATGGAACTTCTACAAAGTCGTTTCCTGGATTTACTGTTCCGACTTTAGCCACGCTTTCGCCGATAGTCAAGATGATCACTTTGTTTTCTCTAACAATCGTTACTTCTTGCTTGACGCCATCCCATGTGACAACTGCGCCCAAACCTTCTGCGATAGATCTCACTGGAATCAGCGTACGGCCGTTTTTGATTAGTGGCGGTACGTCAAATTTGAAAGTGACATCCTCCATGACGATTGAATCGACTGGTAGTGCTGTGAATCCAGAGTATCTGCTGTAAATTCCATCTAATATGTTCTGGATGTACTCAAGTTCACCTGGTGAGTACGATGCTCTGATAAAGGCTCTAGCATCAAATCTTGCTAAGTTTATGTCTTTTCTTAATTCTTGGAGTTGAGCAAGGAGTGCCAACAAAGTCTCTGTGTCGCCTGTATAAAGATCTAGATCGATACCGCCACCAGTTGTGATGTCGATTTCAATTGCTCCTGATGTTGTAGTGCCTGGACCGTCGTAATTGCCTTCAAGCATTTCGTTGATCTGAGCGATCAGCATCTGGATTTCTTTTCGAAGCATTCTCATGTAAGCGTCGACAGATTTTCTAGTATACTGCTCTGATTTTCTAAGTGCTTTCATTTCTTGTAGCTGCTGCATACGTTCAATCTTAGTAGTGTCGCCACCGCTAGTTTGGCCGTTTCCCTTGCCGTTTCCACCGGGGGCTGCCAACACCACGAATGTGCTACTGAAAGTCATCAGTAGGGCAAGTGTTAGGGCTAAAATCTTCTTCATTATAAATCCTCCTTAGATATTTATGAAATGGATCACTTTAAGAATTGATCCTATTCATCGCTTGTTGTTGTTTTTGTTATTATTATTGTTTTTGTTGGAGTTTGGATTGACGGTTTTAGTTGGTGTCTGTCTTGATTCTTCAATTTCTGAATCGGTGTCGTTCTTATTCTGATTGTTTGATGGGTGTTCTATCTCCTTATCTGGTTTGTTACTGTTGTTAGAAGGGTGTTCGTCGTCTTTTTCAGGTGCGTTATTGTTGTTTGAAGGATTCAGTTCATCTGGCATGTTGCCTTTACCGCTTCCGCTCCCTTGGCCTTGATTGTACATTTCCTTAATCGTATCAATTGTCTGACCAAGTGGCAACATGATTTCGTCAATCACCAGGTATTCTTCGCTCATGATTTCTTGGGCCAATGAATACTGATGGACTTGACGGTTTTGGTCAGGGGTGATGAATATTACAACGGATGCTGTATTGTCCGATGCGTACTTGGTGTGAAGTCGGGGTGCTATTCCCTTTGGAGCTGAAAGCAAGACCAAAACGCTTTCGTCATCTTGATTAAAATACTCCATGTATCCAGAAATGGCATTTGTCACTGCGTCATCGATGCCTTGACCGGAAAGGGTCGACTCGATGTAGAATAAAAGATCAGTGCCGTCTTCGTTTCTGCCGTAAATGTCGATAACACGCCTGTATAGGTTGTATTCAAGCGTGATGCTCGGGTTGATGTCGATATCTACAGAGCCGACAGGGACCGCGTATGAGACTACAAATAAGATCAAAACGATAGAGAATGCCAAAACAGTTCGTCTCATCTGTCTACTCAGAAAAAAATGCTCCACTTGGTCCGAATCAATCTGTTCTCCCAATGTGGCAGAGGTGTCGTTCACTTTTTTTACAATCCCCTCAGAAGTCATCACCAGTATCTTATCGGATGACAGTCGTTCAACTACGAGGTACTTCATAAGATCAGCCCCAATCTATAAATGATTTGACTTGTGGGAAATCTTCAAAGAAGATGATCAGCTTGGAAATAATAAAGGAGCGATGTCTTTCGATGCGCTTTCTATTAAAGTCCGGCATGTTTTCAAAAGCTTTGATCTGAAGTCGATGAGTCTTGATCAGGGCCTTATATGCCGACTCACATGCGTCAAGATCTTTAAAAAGTTCTATGATATACTGTTTTGTCTTGTTCGCTTTTGGTCTCGCATGCACAAGGTCGAGGTAGTTGATATCGAATTCACGTAATCGATTGGAAAGATTAAGTATTTCAAGCTGCAATTCCTCCCTAGTGGTCAGTTTTGCAAATTCATCCACCGATTTTGCAGTGAGTTCATTGGGGTAGTTGGTGTCGACCGTTAGCTCCTCATGTGATTTTGTGCGCTTTGCGATGCGTCCATAATCATAAAGCCGATTTCTTATCACCGCGTAAACAAACGTGTTGAAAGAACCCTTGTTCTCATCGTAGTTACGAAGCGCTTCATAAAAACCGTACATCGCGATTGCATATGCGTCATCGTTGCTAACGTCGATGTGCTTATTTAGAATTCGACCGGCTATTTTTTTTATGTACTCACGATTGGAGGCAATTAAAGCGTTCAGCAAATCCTTATCATTTTGAGCATCGAGGATATCCTGTTTTATCATTGATGCACCTCTTAACTATATATACGTATCAAGTAATCATATTTTGGGGTATTTTATAGTTACCCAGTATAAAATCTCACATTCATATTTAAGAGCATAATAATTGAACAGTTGACGGTACTTGATTGGACCTATGTAAAATGAATTATTATTATGCTCAAATTTTGGTATAATAAAGAATAGCAAACTGACAAGTGGATGTTTAAGAGGTTATTATGTCTAAAATTGGAACATTTGAAATACAAGAGAAATTGAAATCAAATGTAAAACGTTCAATATTCCGAGTGATTACCCCAGATGGAGAAGTATGTATCTTAAAAATATTGCATCAGATGGGATACTCGCAGCTCGAGTTGACAAAAATGAAAAAGGAACTGGAGTTTTCTAAAAATCTTGATCCTCGATTTGTTGTGTGCGCGAAAGAGTTTGGTGTGACTGAAGGCAACGCTTATCTGACCAGCGATGATTTCAACGGTGTATCCCTAGATGATTTGTTGTCGGGAGAACCGATGCCGATCGAAAGATTTCTGCCTCTTGCGGTGCATATGGTCGAAAGCCTTGCATATATCCATAGTAAAGGGATTGTCCATTGTGATATCAACCCTTCGAATTTTATTGTTTCAGAAGATCTGTCCATTGTAAAAATAAATGACTTCGGACTGGCCGACTACATATCAAGATCAGGCAGCACGGAAAGAGCCGATTACGATTTTAGCGGAACCGCGTCTTATGTGGCACCCGAGCAAACGGGCAGGGTGAACCACAATATTGACTTTAGGACCGACTTATATTCTTTAGGTGTTACCTTCTATGAGCTGTTGATCGGTGAAAAACCCTTTGTTTCAGAAGAAAACGATGTATTATCGCTGATTCACATGCATCTGGCTACAGAGGCGATGCCGCCAAATCAACTTCGAAACGGTATTCCTATTGTGCTTTCGGATATGATCATGAAGCTTTTATGTAAAGCTCCTGAACAGAGATATCAAAGCATATACGGATTAAAGGAAGATCTGCTTAAATTCAAAAGATTATACGAATCCAATGAACCGACACAATTTGAAATAGCTCAAAGAGATGTTTTGAGTTATTTTGTGATGCCTAAAACCAGATTTGGCAGAGATGTCGAAGTGGAGATTATGACCAATATCGCATTTCGTGTTCAAAACGGTAACAATGAATGCGTCGCCCTTTTGGGTAAAAGGGGTGTCGGTAAATCCTTTGTGCTTCGTGAACTATCAAAACAATTCGTGAAGCAAGGAGCATTCCTCATTAATGGAGCCTGTACCATACATCAGACCGGACACGTCTATCAAGGACTTTCAAATGCGATCGGCCAGATCATCAATAGGC
Organism: Fusibacter sp. A1; assembly: GCF_004125825.1. Lineage (NCBI taxonomy): Bacteria > Bacillati > Bacillota > Clostridia > Eubacteriales > Fusibacteraceae > Fusibacter > Fusibacter sp. A1. Next base: position 20,914 of record NZ_QQWI01000012.1, read on the forward strand.
TTCTTGTAGAGAGTGAAGAGACCATTTTAGAGGTAAAAGAGGAACTTGAGGCTGAAATAGGACCTAATTTAGGTGTTCTGATCAAAGTAATTCCATCGGTTGAAAAACTGGTAGGACACGTTGAGTTTGAAGGTTCGTTCAATCCTATCGAAGCATCCACAAGGTTTAATCAGGCCTTTACAAAACTGCTTAAAGTCCTGAAAAGGGATGCCAAGTGGGTAGTGATCATACTAGATCAGTTACATCTTGCGGATGAACCTACCTTGAACTTGATCGAATACATTTTGGATTCCACGATCAACGAGCACCTGATGGTGATCGGGTCGGTGGATGTCGATGTTTTAAACAGTTCCAACCGTTATCATGATCTTAAGATGCTGCTTAAAGACATTCGCGTGTCGACGGTGACATTAGAGGCTTTGAATGTCAAGAATGTTGAACAGTTCATGTTTGATTCATTTAAGCTGCCGATCGCGCAGGGGATCATTCTAGCGGAGACTTTGTTCCATAAGACCGATGGTAACCCGTATTTCATCGCCGACCTTCTGCATAAGCTGATCGAAGACAAGCAGTTGTATTTTGATTATGAAACAGGTCGCTGGGACTATAATTTGGATGCGGTCCAAAAACTGCCTATCACCAGAAATGTTGTAGACTCAATTATCAAGCGTATAAGCGCTGTTGATGCTAACACGATTAAAATCATGCAAATATGCGCCGTGTTCAGCGACCGGATCCTGTCGAGTCTTGTTTACGAGCTGGCTGGCATGAGCTATTCCGAGTTTATTGCGAGTCTGACGCTCGCGCTAGACAGCGGATTTTTAAAAACCAATGACAATCTGACAGATTTTATTATCGCGCAGTCTCTGGAACATCATGACATCTATTTACGTTTTGTCGAAGATGAATTGAAGCTTGAAATCTTGAAGACATTATCAAGTGAAGAACTGCTTGATTTACGTTATCGAGTGGGGATGATTTATTACACTACCTATCAGAGTATGAAAAGCAATAGGCTCTTGATAGATATCGTATTCAATTTGAATCATTCACAAGCCCTGATCACGGATCAGAAAGTCAGGATAAATTTAGCAAAATACAATTTTGAGATCGCGATGATTTCAAAACAAGCGGTTGCTTATAAAAATGCCTTAGAAGCCATTGAATCCGCGGTACTTGCGATAGGGCAGCAACCTTTTGAGAACTATTACGATCTTTCTTTTGATGTGTACCTTGAAAGGGCTGAACTGAAATATCTTAACAAGCAGTTTGAAGAAGCTGAGCTTGAGTTTGACTGGCTCTTTGATGTCGCCACTTCCAACCTCGATAAGGTGAGGGTCAACAGGATCAAACTGATCTTATATGTCAATTTGGGAGAAACCCATAAGGTGGTCAGTTTGGCGATTAAAACGCTGGAGCTTCTGGACATGAGACTCAGTGAAAAACTCAATGTGTATTCGTTGCTTAAGGATCTGGTGAAGGTTAGGTATTCAAAACCGGTACGTCAGCCGGGTGATATATTGAGATTGCCAATAGGGCGCGATGAACGTTCAATAATGATTCTAGAAATCCTGAACCTACTGATATCGGTTTCTTATTTGATTGATAAATCACTTTTCATTCAGATAATACTTAAGATGATGCTCATCTCGATGAGTCACGGTATCATGCGTCTAAGTCCGTTTGCATTCGCAACCTATGGAATCGTCGAAGCCGCTCTCTTTAAACGGTATGTCCATGCGTTACGCCTTGGCAAAACCGGTATAGAGCTAGCAAAGACTGTCAATGACTTTGAAGCACTTAGTAAAACCAATTTTACCGTGGGATTCTTTTTATCACACTGGGTCAACCATATCGCAGACAGCATACCTTATCTTGAAGAAGGCCAGAAGTTCAGCCATTATAGCGGCGATATGGTCTATTACGCCTATAACACCGCCGGCAAGTATATTGCGATGTTGTCCTCAGGCACCAACCTCGAAACGATGACTTCAGAACTTGATTTGATTTTGAAAGATGTCGAGGTGCTCAGGGTGAAGGATGTCTCAAACCTGCTTGTGGCGCTCAAACAATATGTCTATGCCCAGTCACATGGCACGGACAACTATAAGAGTCTAACTACAGAAGGCTTTGATGAATCGGAGTTCGAGCGTAAACTCAGAACCAGCAATATGCCGTCCATACTCGCGCATTACATGGTACTGAAAATGAAGTTGCTCTATACATTTGGCGATTATGAGGAAGTTTGCGATATCGCATCAAATCTGAAACCTATTTTGGGCGAGTTGATGGGACTGTATATCGCTGTGGAATATCATTATTACCTGGCACTTGCCCTACTTGCGCGTGATATGAATCCGCAAAGATTAAAATATGACGACAGCCGTATCAAAAATGCGATTAGGTCCTTGAAGCAATACAGTAATGCTAATCCGACCAATTTCGCCCACAAGTACCATCATGTAAAAGGTTGCGTCTATTTTAAGAAGAACCAATATGAGAACGCCCATCAGGAACTGAAACTTGCACTTCAGTCTGCAAATGAAAAAGGATTCGCTTTTGAAGAGGCGCTGATCTCTGAATCACTTGCAGATTGCTACGAGAGGCAGAATCTTGCGAGACTGTCTAAAACCTATATCAAAGAGGCCTATATGGCCTTCAGGCAACTGGGCTGCCATGTGAAATGTGAAATGATGATCAAGACCTTCCAAGAAATCGAATTCCATTCATTGGATTTTGTCAATTTGGAGATGAGTCGATCCATTCAAAGCCATAGCAATCGTTCGAAGCAGCTTGATACCATACAGATCATGAAGTCGACTCAACGTCTTTCTACTGAATTTGAAGAGGAAAAACTGATTAGGGTCGTTTTGGAGCTGTTACAAGAAGTTGCCGGTTCTCAAAGAGCCAAGCTGATCTTTAAAGACAATGGACTAAAGATCATCGCAGAACTGCAGGGTGAAGTATTCACACACTATAATGAAGCTGTTTCTGTGCATAGGTCCCATATGCTGCCTGAGTCTGTGGTCAATTACGTTCACAGGACTCAAGAAAGCGTATTGTTAGAAAACGCCCATGAGACATCGCAATTTTCAAATGATGACTATATTAAAAACCATCATGTGCTTTCACTGCTGTGTATACCTGTGTATCACAAAGGTCATTACTATGGATTGCTGTATATGGAAAACAACCTTATGTCAAGGGCCTTCAGAGAAGAAAGACTTGAAATACTTAGGGTGATACTGAATCAGTTTACGATCGCATATGACAATGCGCAGCTTTACAGGGCGCTTGAAAAATCGCAATCAGAATTACTGGTACACCAAGAAAATCTTGAGGATCTTGTACGTGAGCGTACCTTTGAACTTTCAAAAACAAAGCTGGCTATCGAAAATCTTCTCAATTATGTAGGGCAGGGATTCTTATCGATCAGTGAGAGTGGAATCATCAACCCTGCATATTCCAAAGAATGTATCACGATTTTCAACCATGAAATCGGTGGAGAGCGGTTTGAGACACTTTTTGCACCCTATTCTTCAGGAATGGACGCCACACTCATTAGAGGTGTCGTCGAAAAGATATTCGAGCTGGAAAGCTATGAAAGAATTAATGCTTATATGTCGTTGCTTCCGGAACGTCTGCTGATAAATGCTAGGACATTTGAAAGCTCCTACCGCTTTATTGCCAACAAGTACATCAAGCAAATAACAGTCATACTCACAGACATCACCGAGAAACTGCAGCTAGAAAGAGAAATGGAAGAAGAACGTCAGAATCTGAAGATGATTGTAAATGTCATCCGTTATCAGAATAATTTCAAAAGCAGCTTAAAGCGCCTCAGGGAATTCTTTGAACACGATTACCTAAGCGTGCTTAAAGTCGGATCTGTCAATGACGCGCTGGCAGAAGTGTATCGGATTATCCATACCTTCAAAGGGGATTTCGCACAGTGGTCGCTGGCGGTTACTGCTTCGAAGCTGCATGTTTTAGAAAACGACCTTCAACATCTGTTTGCAGGAAAACAAAACAACATGTTGACTCCTGAACGCTTGAAGTCGTATCTTGAAAATATCGACGTGGATAGTCTGATACAAGTGGATCTGACGAAAATAAACCAGTATCTGGGGGATAACTTCATCAACAGCAGTCAGATCATTCAATTGGATACGGACGATTTTGAAGCGATAAGGGCAGAGGTTCTGTCCTTGCTTCCAGAACGATATCATCTTGATGTCATTCGGGTCATGCAGCAATTCAAGTATGTCAAGCTATCCGAAGTGTTGAAGCAGTACAATGACTACATTCTTAATCTGGCGTCTAGCTTTAGAAAAGAAGTTAAACCGATCATCATTGAGGGTGAGGATATAAAATTGGATGAAACAGTGTACCTTGGATTCCTTAAGTCGCTGATTCACATCTTTAGAAACTCACTCCAATACGGAATCGAAACTACGGATGAGAGGGTGCTGCTCAACAAGCCTGCTCAAGGAACCATAAGATGTATGGCCAGCGAGTCTGCAAGCAACTTCTCGATTCAGATTATGGATGATGGTGCAGGACTGGACGTTCAGCTGTTGTCAAACAGACTTGTCGCAATGGGCGAATCGGTGGACGACAAATCGACAGAAGATATTAAACAAGCCATATTCGATCATGGATTCTCAACAGGTGAGGAAGTGACAGAAGTCAGCGGAAGAGGTGTTGGACTGAATGCGGTCTTTAACGAAGTGATTCATCTTGGAGGCCATATCTCTGTAAAATCCGAGGCTGGGAAATTCACCGCATTTGAAATCTCATTGCCAAAAATCAATAATAACTCTATTGGTTAAAGTATAAAAGTTCGGGTATTATGTCCTATAAGATAAAGGAGGACATTATGCAATTTGAATTCAAATCTATGACCGAATCATATGCTAATGAAGTGGTGTCTTGGAAATACGAAGGCGAATACTCTGTTTATGATGTCGATAAAAATAAAACAGATATTGATGAGATGTTGAATCAGACGGAATATGATTGTTTTATCGCAGTAGACGATTACGATGAAGCCGTCGGTTTTCTTGAGTGCGCGTTTGACGATGAGGATACTCTTGAAATTGCGAATTTCTTAAGACCGGACCTTACCGGAAAAGGGTTAGGTAATGATTTTGTATCGGCGTGTATCGACTTCGCTTTGGAAAATTACGACTATTCGGGTGATAGAGTCAAATTAATCGTACAATCCTTTAACAAGAGAGCGATCAAGGTGTATGAGAGAATAGGCTTTGTTACAATCGAAGAGGGCGAAGACTGGGTGGAAATGGCATTGGATTTATGATACAATGCCTATAACCAAGGGGGAGCGTCATGACAGAAAAAGTAAAGGTAAAAGCTTTGGATACGCTGCGAACGCATTTTACAACAGTGGGTCAAGTGTACGAGGTTGTCGACCAGGATAGCGAGTGTTACAAGATTGTCGACAATAGAGGCAAATACAACTGGATTCCGAAACGATATATGGAACCAATCGAAGATTAAGTCGAAAAAGCTGTTGTCATTTATGACAACAGCTTTTTAATTTGTTTAAACGGACCTTTGCATACCAGCCTGTCAAAGCACGCTGCTCATCATGGGGTAATCTTCATCGTTTACCGTTCCGCCTTGTACAGGGGCGAATCCGGACTGAACAAAGCATGCGCGTATCAGACTCTTATTGCCGTATTTTAGACGTATGTCGTCAATGGTCTGGTCAAGGGCGCGGCGCATTTCGATATTGACAGGATCGAGCAGTGAATACTGATAAAAATCCTTGGGTTTAAAATTTGAAAGCCTCACACCTAAGTGTCTGATGGCTTCACCTTGCCATGATGCATCAAAGAGCCGTTTGACTTCTTCGAAGACCACTGAGGTCACATCGGTCTGAAAACTAAGCTTGTGCTGGTGTGAGTACCTGGACAAGTCATGGCTTCGGATGCTCACTGAAACAAGCCCCGCAAGAAGGTTTTCTTCCCGTAGCCGCATACAGACCATCTCCGTGAGTGAGAGGAGCACCATATACGCATCTTCCTTTTGGGTGACATCATAGCGAATTGTCGTTGAATTGCCAAGTCCTTTAATCGATTCATTCTGAGCTCCTCTCAGCGCGCTGTCCTCAATACCATGAGCGAAATCATAAATCATAAGGCCGTGCTTCTTCAGTTTGAACCGAATGAAGTCGCGGTCGATCGATGCAAGGTCGCCGATAGTGTAAATTCCTATTTCGTGTAGTTTGGGTACGGTACTTCTGCCGACCATGTATAGGTCGCCTACAGGCAGCGGCCACATCTTCTTTTCGATCTCATGGGGATAAAGCGTATGCACGTTGTCGGGCTTTTCAAAATCACTAGCGACCTTAGCGAGTAGCTTGTTTGTCGAAACGCCGACATTTACCGTAAATCCGAGGCGTGTTTTTATGGCATCCTTCAGTGTATGTGCAAATTCCACAGGATCTCCGTATAGCTTTTTACAATCGGTCAGTTCGATAAAGAACTCGTCTATCGAAAAGCGCTGCAGGGTGGGGACATATTCCTCAAGCACCGACTTCATGGCATTGGAGCATTTCATATAAAGGCCGTAGGAAGGCTTTACAATGGTGAGAATAGGACACTTTTGAAAGGCGACATGTATAGTTTCACCTGTTTGGATCTTATAGCGTTTGGCGGGAATTGATTTTGCCAGCACAATGCCACGTCTGGTCTTTGGGTCGCCACCGACAACCGATGGAATTTCTCTTAAATCGATCGTGGATCCGTTTTCGAGTCTGTGAATCGCCTCCCAGGAAAGGTATGCTGAATTGACATCGATATGCATGACAATGCGGTCTTCAGACATAAACATCACTCCTTTTAAAATTTATAAAGAACCCAAGTGCAGTTGGATAAGGTGTAACGGAGTTCATAAAGTCTCCGGATACCCGCAATCGCACTTTCGCAGGTGAACACAAACGCATTTTCACCCGCCCGCTGTGTTTTTTCGATTTTAACAATGCGGTCCACACGAACAATTTCTGAAAAATCCTCATCTTCGAATTTAAAGCGAAGTGGACGGATATCTCCATTTTTATTAGACCATGAGATGGCATCAATCGGTCTGGCGACAAGTTTCATTTGAATCCCTCCAAGCAATGTGAGCGAGTTATGCTCAATATATAGTATTTCTATCTTCATTATACACGAACATCTGTTCGATATCAATAAAATACGAACAGATGTTCGCAAGTTTTAATGACTCTGCCGCTGTGAAAACGTTTATCAATTGTATTTGCAACATGTTAAAGCTTGTTTAAAAATATTGTCAGCACTCAAAAAATAGTGTAAGATAAATGTGCGTTCAAATAATTTAGTAAAGCCTACTAAATTATTTGAACATCAAATACATATTTAATTCCAATAAAGGAGTGATAACATGATTAAAAGTTTAAATGAACTTATAGGCGCTGCAAAAGCTCAAAGTAAGATGAGACTTGCGGTAGCTGCCGCGGAAGATGCAGACGTTTTAAGCGCAGTTGTCAAAGCGGCCGAACAAGGTATTGTCGAGCCGGTTCTAGTGGGGGACAGTCAGGCGATAGGGCAGTTGGCATCCGAATTGGGACTTGATATTTCAGCATATGAACTGATCGCGTCACAGTCGCTGGAAGAATCAGCAAAGCTTGCGGTTAGTCTTGTAAGTGCAGGGAAGGCAGACTTTTTGATGAAGGGTCTTATCGACACCGCTATTTTGTTAAAAGCGGTTCTTGACAAAGAGATCGGCCTTAGAACAGAAAGTCAATTATCACATGTGATGGTTTATGAAGTTCCTAACTATCATAAACTGATCTACTTGACAGATGGCGGCATGAACATCGAGCCGGACCTTGAGGCAAAAGCTAAAATTCTCGGAAACGCAGTGCTTGTCGCAAAAGCGTTAGGCAATCAGGAAGTAAAAGTCGCTTGCATTGCCGCAAAAGAAAAAGTGAATCCAAAAATGCCTGTCACAGTTGAAGCGAGAGCTTTACAAGAACGCGGGGAAAAAGGTGAGTTCGGTCCTGGAGTCATCGTTGAAGGCCCGCTTGCCGTGGACTTGGCATTTTCAAAAGAAGCTGCGCAGATCAAGAAGTTTGAATCGCGTATCGCAGGGGACACCGATATCGTATTGGTACCTAACATAGAAGTAGGCAACGGAATCGGTAAATCGCTGACCTATCTTGCAGGAGCCAGCTCGGCGGGTATCATCATGGGTGCCAAGGCGCCGGTTGTACTTGTTTCACGTGCTGACGATTACGAAACTAAACTCAATTCGATCGCGCTTGGTAGTGTGATTGCTGCGAGTCTAAAATAGACCTAGAGGAGAGTGCTGTATGAAAAAACTTATGACAGGCAACGAAGCTGTTGCTCGTGGTGCATTTGAAGCGGGCGTTACATTTGCTTCTGCCTACCCGGGCACACCAAGTACAGAAATTTTAGAGAACATGGCTCAGTATAAGGCGGACGTCTACTGCGAATGGGCTCCAAATGAAAAGGTGGCTCTTGAAACTGCTATCGGTGCTTCTATCGCAGGTGCCAGATCACTTGCCGCGATGAAGCATGTTGGTGTGAATGTCGCAGCCGACCCACTGTTCACTTTCGGTTACACAGGCGTAACAGGCGGTATGGTCCTTGTGTCTGCCGACGACCCAGGTTGTCACTCATCACAAAATGAGCAAGACAACAGATACTACGCTAAATTTGCTAAAATCGCATGTATCGAGCCATCTGATTCTCAAGAATCGCTTGATTTCATGAAAGAAGCCTATAAGATTTCTGAAGACTTCGATGTAGCTGTTCTTTTTAGAATGACGACTCGTACATGTCACTCAAAAACACTGGTTGAAGAAGGCGAGCGCGTTCCTGTTGCGATGAAAGAGTATGTCAAGCAGCCTGGAAAATACGTAGCTGCTCCTGCAACTGCAAAAAAACTGCACCCGATTGTTGAAGACAAGCTTGTAGCACTAGAGAAATTCTCGAACGAAACGCCACTTAACAGAGTGGAAATGAACGATAAGAAAATCGGTATCATCACATCGGGTGTCGCCTACCAATATGCAAAAGAAGTATTCGGCGACAAGGCATCTTACCTTAAACTTGGTTTTACATTCCCACTGCCGATGGATAAAATCAGAGCATTTGCAAATGAAGTGGAAACACTTTATGTCATCGAAGAGCTTGAGCCTTTCATCGAAGAGCAAATGAAGGTAGCCGGCATTGACTGTATCGGTAAAGCCGTGATTCCTAGAATCGGCGAACTTAATCCCGATATCATCGCAAAGGCGATTTTAGGCGAAGACAGACCGGTTGTACAGATGAGCGAGGAAAGCATCGTTGGCAGACCACCAACATTATGTGCCGGTTGCCCGCACAGAGGTTTCTTCTATGCGCTCACTAAAAAGCGTAATGTGATGGTGACAGGCGATATCGGTTGTTACACACTGGGTGCGGCTGAGCCGCTAAACATGATCGATACGGTAATCGACATGGGTGCATCGATCTCAATGGGTCACGGTGCCGCACAAGCCTTTGCTAAGAACGGTGTTGAAAAGAAGGTAGTCAGCGTAATTGGTGATTCTACATTCTTCCATACAGGCGTCAACTCCTTGATGGACGTTGTATACAACGGTTCCAACACGGTAAATGTCATTCTTGACAACCGAATCACAGGTATGACAGGCCACCAAGAAAATCCTGGTTCCGGTTATACGTTAATGGGAACTCGTGCTAAAGAAATCAATATCCCTGCATTATGTGCGGCGATCGGTGTCGAGCATATCCAAACCATCAATCCGCTGATCCTTGACGACGTTTCTAAAGCGCTTGACGAGGCATTCGCATTTGAAGGCCCATCGGTAATCATCACTAGATGGCCATGTGTACTTAAAAAGTTCTCTCCAGAGGATATTAAGGAGTTTGATCTTGCACCGAGCGTTTGTGAAGTGATCGATGAAAAATGTCGTGGATGTAGAGTATGTACAAAAACTGGTTGTCCTGCGATCAGCTTTAACAAAGAAACTAAACTTGCATCAATCGATAAGACTATGTGTGTAGGTTGTGAAGTATGTCTTCAATCTTGCCCATTTGACGCAATCGAAAAGGTAGGTAAATAAGATGAGCAAAACTACAAATATTCTATTATCAGGTGTAGGCGGTCAAGGAATCATCCTAGCAAGTAAGATTCTTGCTACAGGCCTTATGAACAGCGGTTACGACGTTAAAATGTCAGAAGTTCACGGTATGGCACAACGTGGCGGTTCGGTAACAACACAAGTTCGCTTCGGCGAAAAAGTGTACTCTCCGATCATCGGAAAAGGCCAGGCGGACATTCTTGTATCGTTTGAAGAGATGGAAACTGCCAAATGGATGGAATTTGTCAAGCCTGAGGGCACCGTTGTCATCAACACGTTCAGAATCCCATCGGCTCCAATCCTTATAGGCAAAGCGGACTATCCGGAAGGCGTTATCGCAGAAGTCAAATCGAATGTTGAGAACACACAGCTTCTTGATGCCGCGACGATGGCTAAAGAGCTTGGAAACGTGAAAGCGATGAACGTGATCATGGTAGGCGCCCTTGTCAAAGGTCTTGGCCTTACAGACATCAACTGGGAAGACGTGATCAAATCACTGGTTAAAGAAAAATTCATCGAGCTGAATGTCAAGGCGTTCAACTTAGGATTTAACGCAGTAAAATAGTAGGATAAAGCAGCGACTCCGGTCGCTGCTTTTTTGTTTTTATAAGATTATAAACAGTCTCTCAGCATTTTTTAATGTAGATGGGGTATGATATGACTTAAGTAGGAAATAAGTGATAGAATAAGTACATATATAGCTAGAAGGGAGCAATTATGTGGAACAGGGCAGATCTAAAGGATAAGGCAAAAGGATTTTTAAAAAAATACTACTGGAAGGCGTTCTTAGTGGCGCTCGTGATCGCCATCGTCACATCGGGCGGAAGCGGGTCGAATAACAATAAGGGAATTCAGTACAAGCTGGATAGCAGCATGTGGAACCAAGAGACGATCAGTGAGAGTGTGGATTCGATTAGTGATTCGGTGGGAGCGATTGAAACTAGCATCGATCGAGGCGTATCTAGAATGATGCCGCTCGCTTTGGGACTTCTCATCGGGCTTGGCGGATTGTTCATCTTTATCGGCGCGATGATGGCGCTTGCGTTTAAGATCTTTGTCGGGGCGCCCCTTGAAGTCGGCGGGCGGAGTTTCTTTTATAAAGGGGCTTTGACGGACGACGAAGTGCATTATGCCCACCTTGGCATGGCTTTTAGAAAAGAACATTACACCAATATCGTGTGGGCGATGCTGTACAGGGGAATCATGAACTTCTTGTTCTTCTTACTACTGGTCATCCCAGGAATCGTCAAGCACTACGCTTATTCGATGGTACCCTACCTGCTTGCGGACAATCCGAACATGAACGCTCGGGAAGCTCTTAAGCTAAGTGAAAGAATGACAAGTGGCCATAAGCTTGATATATTGATATTGGACTTATCCTTTATCGGATGGTATATTTTAGGTTCGCTGCTTTTCGGTATCGGAATCTATTTTGTGAATCCATATGTCTATGCAACTAAGGCTCAACTTTATATTTCACTTAAGGAAAGTGCCATAACTGCTGGTTTCTTTGATGCAAAAGGACTGGTAGGAATTGAGGAGTTCTAACTGAATAGCTAACAAGGGGCATGATGCTTAATGTATCATGCCTTTTAATTTTGCAGGTCTTTAAAGAGACTGCAAAAAAATGTATACTGAGATTGTCGACTGAAGCGCAACTGGAGGTTTTGATGATGATGACCACGTTTAAAGAATCCACTCTAGAAGAATGCGGAGCAATGCAAATTGAGTATTATAAGGCGTTGACGGCACCTCTTGATGATATGTGGGAGCTGGGGATTATTGCAAAAGCAAATTATTTCAAGATGGTGGGCGATGAGGTATTCGGGTACTTAGTGCTTGATGATCAAAAGTCGCTGCTGCAGTTTTATGTCTGTCCTGAGTTCATCAATTGCTCGTCAGAACTTTTTAATGAGGCTAGGATGCGACTTGGCTTTGAAAAAGCGTATGCGTGCACCTATGAGCCGTGGTATCTGTCCATATGTCTTGACCGTGCAACTCAAGTCACTGTGAACTCAATCATGTATGAAGATGCACTCAAAGAAAATCAACTAGTCATGCCTGACGGCCTATCTGAAGTGTTGGCGCTATCAAGTGATTTGGACGCAGCGCTGACGTATACCGATCAGAAGGTGGAGATTGCAGGTGACTGGTTGATTCCCTATTATGATATGCTGGTCGACTCCAAAGGCCTATATCTCTATTATATGCAAGATGAGATTGTCGGCACAGGTGAGATAAGACAGAGCAAAACAAGTCATCAGACTGCGAATTTGGGGATGACGGTTTCTAAAGATCACAGGAAAAAGGGCTTGGGCACACTTATTTTAAGCCGTATGAAAGCCCTTGCTTATGAAAGAGGCTTAGCACCTGTATGTTCGACAAGTATCGACAATGTCGGTTCTCAAAATACGATCATGAAAGCTGGATTCACTGCTAGAAACAGGGTGCTGGAAATTATTTTGGACTAGTAAAACAGGAGACCTACATGAAATACTATATTCTTACTGGAACAACCCGTGGACTTGGTAAAGCGCTTACATTTGCCCTCACAAAAAAGGGGAACCATCTCGTGACCTTATCAAGGTCTGAAAACGAAGTGCTTAAGTCATATGAGAAATACAAGGATGTCTCGCACACTGAGATTTTGGTTGACTTGAATGACATGGAAGCACTGAAAAATGCGATGGAAAAGGTGTTCAGCGTGATACCGGATACGGCTGAAGGCGTGTATCTTGTGAATAACGCCGGCACTGTCCAGCCGATGAAGCCCATAGAAGACTGCACGGCAGATGAAATCGCAAGGAGCTACCAGGTAAACACGGTTGCTCCTGTGGCGCTGACTGCTGCATTTATAAGGCACACGCAGCAGTTCGATTGTGATAAGAAAATCGTTAATATCTCTTCAGGTGCAGGTAAAAAGCCCTACGAGGGATGGTCTTGTTACTGCGGTACGAAGGCGGCGATCGATAGTTTCACGGGTGCTGTGGCAAAGGAACAGATGCATCAGGAAAAACCGGTCGGCATAGTTTCCTTTGCTCCTGGGGTCATCGACACCGGAATGCAGGCTGAAATCAGAGCGTCGAAGAAGTCGGATTTTCCTAATCTGGAGCGCTTTATCGCATTAAAGGACAATGGTGAACTACTAAGACCCGAACAGGTAGCAAATGTAGTGATCGACCTGCTTCATGGAAGTGGTTTCGTACAAGGCGGAATCTTGGACATTAGAACATTAGAGGTATAAGATGAGATTACTTTATGGGACGACAAATCCCGCGAAATTGAATTCGATGAAAATAGCGCTTGAACCGATCGGCATTGAACTGATCGGACTAAATGAGTTGGAAGGAGAACTGCCTGAAATTGCAGAGGACGGCAGTGAGCCTATAGAAAACGCGAGACAGAAGTCGGTCGCCTATTATAAGACGTTCGGCATCCCGGTGTTTTCTTGCGACAGCGGCATGTACTTTGTCGACGAGCCGAATGTCATGCAACCCGGCACCTTTGTAAGGCGCTATACAGGGGTTGACATGTACGATGACGATCAGCTCCTCAAGCATTATAGCGGGGTCGCAAAAGCCAACGGCGGTACGATAAAGACCCAGTATATCAATGCGGTCTCTTTGGTGCTTGATAAGGATACAATCATCGACCATCAAGGGGATGACATCAGTTCGGATCCTTTTTTGCTGAGTGAGAAGGCCCATGCAAAAAGAGTGGAAGGTTTTCCGCTGGATGCGATTTCAATCGACATCGCATCGGGTCGGTACTACTATGACCTGGATGCTGAGAGTGTGGATGTTGAAAAGTGGCAGCGTGGAATGCGCGAGTTTTTTACAAGACATCTTAGACGTTGATTTCTATCATCCTAAATCTCTTTTCATGCTATAATTAGTTAAAATGAACTTGGGAGGAATTATGACATTTACTTTCAGTAATCGAAACCTATGGCAAATCATTTGCATAGAACTTGTCATCGCAAGTCTGATCGCGCTGTTTTCCAGCATTATTCTCATAAGGATTCCGTTTATGGCGCTTCTCTTTTTTGTGTTGGGTGTGACAAGCATTGTCTATGCGGTCAAGTTTTACGATAAGCATACCAAAGAGTATCTGAAGATAGATGAGCAGTCGATCTCACTGCATGGGCTTGTAAGTCAAAAAACAATTGATGTTCCGATCACCACCATAAAAAAGCTGATTCATCAGGGCAACATGATCACGATTTATGACAGCAGCGCCCAGATTTTTAAGATACACTTAAACTATATGGATGCTGAAGATATTAAAAAACTGTTGATGTACCTTAAATATACTCCTAACATTTCTGTAAAGATCATCTGACTCCCAGTGTATGGGGGTTTTTTTATGCATGGAATGTATAAAACTTTTTCTGGCAAAAGTATCATTCCTGTGTTATATTAGTTCGAGATGCAACACGCGGAATGTATATGCAACGCTGTGCATCTTTATGCAAACAATTGAATAGTTGGCTAAGGCCAAACGCTTCTTTCGGAACAAGAGGTTTTCGAATATTAACACTGCACGAGAGGCAGTGATATTGAAAGGAGAACGAAGCATGAACGGTTATCTACTACTTGCGGACGGTACTATTTTTGAAGGTACACTTATTGGTGATGTAAAAAACGCGATAGGTGAAGTTGTGTTCAATACAGGCATGACAGGCTATCAGGAAATTTTGACGGATCCCTCTTACTACAAGCAGATTGTTGTGATGGGTTACCCCCTAATGGGAAACTACGGCATCAACAATCTCGACTTCCAATCGGACAAATCCTATGTTTCTGGATTTGTTGTCAGTCATTTATCAGAAGATTATTCTAACCCCGAATCAGAAAAAAGCTTGGATGCTTATTTAAAAGAGCAAGGAGTATCGTGCCTAAGTGGTATCGATACACGCTCGCTTATACAAAAGATCAGAACGAGCGGAGCAATCGCAGGTAAAATCATACTGGCGACAGACCTTTTGGAGTTCCATCTTGAAGATCTTAAAAACACACACTTTCATGCAATTGCACACGAGGTTAGCTTAAGTGTGCCTACACAGGTTTCGACAGGATTCCCCAATGTGGCTGTCATTGATTTTGGTGTGAAAAGAGGCATCGTCGAAACGCTGATAAAAAAAGGATGCGGGGTGACGGTTTTTCCTTCAAGAACGCTGCCTAGCGTGATCGAGGCGACGAACCCTGACATGGTGTTCTTGTCGAACGGTCCTGGGAACCCTGAGGACATGATGGAAGGCATCTACTGCGCCAAGTACTTTAGCGGCAAGTTACCGCTCTTTGGCATCTGTCTTGGACATCAGATCATCGCGCTTGCACACGGAGCCAAAACCGAAAAAATGAAGTTCGGCCATAGGGGCACAAACCATCCGGTAAAGGACCTGCTAAAGCAAAAGATCACGATCACCTCGCAAAATCATGGGTACCATATCATCCCAGAGACGCTGCCGAAGAACTTTATGAGAACGCATACAAACCTTAATGACGAAACCATTGAAGGAATAAAGCACCTATCCGCCCCGATTGCCAGTGTCCAGTATCATCCAGAAGCCTATCCGGGACCAACGGATGCGAGTTACTTCTTTGATGACATCTTGAAAACGGCAGTGGAATACATGGAGGCCAAAGCATGTTAAAAGTCTTTGTAATAGGATCAGGTCCCATCGTCATAGGTCAGGCAGCAGAATTCGATTATTCGGGCACACAAGCGATAAAGGCACTCAACGAACACGGACATAAAGTCATTCTACTCAACAACAATCCTGCGACGATCATGACGGACCTTGACTTGGTGGATACGCTATATTCAGAGCCCATGACTGTCGAGTCATGCATAGAAATCATTGAAGCAGAAGCCCCGGACGCCATCGTGCTTGGCATGGGGGGACAGACCTCGCTCAACTTAGGCATCAAGCTTTACGATGCGGGGATCCTTGAAAAACACAAGATCAAAATACTGGGAACACATCCCGAGGATATAAAAAGAGCTGAAGACCGTGAGATCTTCAGGGATGAGATGCTAGTGATTGACGAACCGGTGATCACCAGCCATTCTGTGACAACACTAGAGGATGCGCTTGTTGCCGCTGAAAAGATCGGTTACCCGATCATCGTAAGACCCGCCTTCACTTTAGGCGGATTCGGCGGGGGCATCTGCGACAATCCAGAAGAACTTAAAGTCATCGCCTATGAAGGACTTAAAAAAAGCCCTGTCGGACAGGTGCTGATTGAAAAGTCGGTTTACGGATGGAAAGAAATCGAATATGAAATGATGCGTGACCAGTTTGGAAACACGATCGCTGTATGCAACATGGAGAACATGGATCCTGTCGGTATTCATACAGGCGACAGTATCGTCGTGGCGCCTTCGCAGACGCTCAATGACAGACAGTATCAGATGCTGCGTCAATCGGCCATTCAGATCGTGAACCACCTGAATATCATTGGTGGATGCAACGTGCAGTACGCACTGTCTCCAACTGACAATCGTTACTACGTGATCGAAGTGAATCCGAGGGTGAGCCGTTCATCGGCTCTCGCATCAAAGGCGACCGGTTATGCGATTGCCAACATCGCAATGAAGATAGGCTTAGGCTTTGCGCTGGATGAGATCGAAAACCAAGTCACCATGAAGACAAAGGCGTGCCACGAACCAACGCTTGACTACTGTGTGGTTAAAATGCCCCGCTGGCCTTATGACAAGCTAAACAGCTCTAACACGAAGCTTGGGACAGTGATGCGTGCCACAGGTGAAGTGATGGCCATAGGGACCACTTTTGAAGAGTCCCTGCTAAAGGCGATCAGATCGCTTGATATGACTCAGCACGACTTGTTCGACCTGTCGCAGTACAAACTTACCACAGAAGAACTGTTTAAAAAGTGCATCGACAAGGAGTTCGACAGGATCTTCGCGCTTGCCGAACTGATCAGAAGAAACACATCAGATGACGAAATTCATGAACGAACACATATCGATCTGTTTTTCATCAAAAGGCTAAAGCGCATCATCGAGCTTGAAAATCAGCTGAAGCAGGCAAAGAGCCTAGACGAGCTGAGCTCTGATCAGATCAAGCTAATCAAGCGACTTGGATTTTCGAACATGAGTATCGCAAATATCGGCGGCTGGCCCTTACAAGAGGTCGAAGCACGTATAGCGCTTGAAAAAATCGTACCGTCCTATCGAATGGTAGATACCTGCGGGGGTGAGTTCGAAGCCTACTCCAACTACCTGTACAGCACCTACCATGGTAAGAACGAGTCAGTTGTGAGCGATAAGAAAAAGATCATCGTCATCGGATCCGGTCCGATAAGAATCGGCCAAGGAGTGGAGTTCGACTATAGTTCTGTTAAAGCGTTGCTTGCGATACGAAAACTCGGCTATGAGGCCATCATGATCAATAACAATCCAGAAACGGTGAGCACCGACTATGACTTGTCGGACAAGCTTTATTTTGAACCGCTAACCTTTGAAGATGTCAAAGCCATCATCGATTTGGAGAAGCCACATGGTGTGATGCTGCAGTTTGGCGGCCAGACAGCCATCAAGCTTGCTAACAAATTAGAAGAAGCCGGTGTGAACCTGCTTGGACTTTCAACAGAAACGATCGATAAGGTCGAAGACAGGGCGCTGTTTTATGAGATGCTCGACACACTAGGTATTCCAAGAGCGGCAGGAGGCATCGCAATTAATGCTGAGATGGCAAAGGTATCGGCCAATAAAATGGGCTACCCTGTACTGCTTCGTCCAAGCTTTGTCATCGGCGGTCAGGATATGATGATCATCAGGGATGACCAAGCCCTAGAAGCCTATTTTGAAACGATGAAGACAAAATATCTAAAGCCTGAAATACTCGTCGACAAGTACCTCGAAGGTGTGGAGCTTGAGATAGATGCCTTGTCCGATGGGGTGAATGTGTTCATTCCGGGCATGATGGAGCATCTTGACCAGGCGGGAGTACATTCGGGGGACAGCATTACGCTTTATCCTGCCAACCTTACTAAAAAGCAGACCATCAAGCTATACGACTATATCGAGTCGATTTGCAGACACTTAAACTATAAGGGCATCATCAACTTCCAGTTTGTCAAATATACAAACGAGCTCTATGTGCTTGAAGTGAATCCTAGGGCGTCAAGAAGTGTGCCGTTTATCGCAAAAGTCACACGAACTCCTCTGATCTATTGGGCTGTGGGCTTATCACTCGGATCGCACTTAAACGAGCTGGGACTGACTTGCGGACTCATGGCGACCATGCCTTATGCCGCAGTGAAAGCGCCGGTGTTTTCAAATGAAAAGCTGATCGGTATCGATTCGATACTTGGACCCAACATGCTCTCCACGGGCGAAAGCATGTTCATCGGTAAAACGATGACTGAAGCGCTCGATAAATTGCTTGTAGCGGACAGAATCGATCTGAAGTCGATCAGAATGCTGATGCATACGAGTCAAACGGATGATGCCAAGTATCAGGCGGCAGTCGTGTCAAAAGACTTTGAACACGATTCGGTCAAGGTGGGAAGCAATCACCTGACAAAAGAGGAGCTGCTGGACATCATTGAAAAGAACGACATCAACCTGATTGTCGAAACCAATGATTTTACCAGCGGTATCACTGAGACAGGTCAAGCGCTTAGACAGCTTGCAGTGGAAAGAGGCATACCCGTAGTGCTTAGTCCTGACAAGTTCAGCCTGATCATCAACCATCTTGAAAAAGGTGTGCAAAGCGTCAGCGCTTATGCACTTCATGCGAAGGCGATTTCCTAGTTCTAAAATACTAGCAAGACAGGCAATTTATTTTAATACAGATAGTTAATTTTTTATGCGAAAGGGGTTTGACAGTCAAACCCTTTAAGCGTATAATCAGTTTTAAATTACAAACCAGAACCTGTGAGGACAATACGATGACTAACTTAAAACTCAGTATTGCAACTACATATTTCTTTTTCTTCTTTTACTTGGGCTTCTATTTTAGCGCAGGTTACTTTACATACAATCGAAGAAGAAATGGGTATCTCCAAATAGGTTAATCATAAGTGTAGTCAAACTTTAAGCTAAGCGGTGTATCCATAAGGATATGCCGCTTTTTTTATTAGCTAAATCTAAGGAGGATTTAAAATGCTTGTCAAAATGCAACCTATCAATGTAAAATCATTGAATATTTTCAAAGGTTTACTAGAACAAACGAAGATAAGTTTTGTCGAAATCAAAGACGGTCATAACACGATTTTTCAGATGGACCAGAAACACAGTGTTGAACTAGGTAAAAGCATGTACGCTCCTTTTATTAATAACATATTGCCGATTAGAAGCACCTACCAACTGGTCAGCCGAGACTATAAGCATGCGGATACGATTGTAAGAATAAAAAACGTAAGCATAGGCGCAGGGAGTGCGACCATCATGGCTGGACCATGTGCCGTCGAGGATGAGGCGACGATGAGAAAAATCGCAAAAGAGCTGAAAAGAACCGGTGTCAAAATCTTAAGAGGTGGTGCATTTAAGCCCAGAACATCACCCTACAGCTACCAGGGATTAGGAGTAGACGGACTGAAGCTACTTAGGGAAGTAGCGGATGATTATGGACTGGCCGCTGTTTCAGAAGTGCTGGATGTAAGGCATATGGATGAGGCTGAAAAGTACCTGGACTGTATCCAGATAGGAGCAAGAAGCATGCAGAACTTTGAACTGCTCAAGCGATGCGGCCAGTCAGATCTTCCTATTCTGCTTAAGAGGGGACCTTCGGCAACCATCGAGGAATTCCTTTTAGCGGCTGAATACATCTACGTGCATGGAAATTCTAAAATCATCCTATGCGAGAGGGGCATAAAGACCTTTGAACCGATGACAAGAAATACCTTTGACATCAATGCTGTGGCACTTTTAAAACAGCTGACCCACTTACCTGTGGTTGCAGACCCCTCGCACGGAACCGGAATAAGGGCTGTTGTTCTTCCTGTAGCGCTTTCTGCCATTGCGGCGGGAGCAGACGGCTTATTGATTGAAGCGCATCATGAGCCGGACAGGGCGATCAGCGATGGAATGCAGACTATCGACATGAACCAGTTGAGAACTTTAGCTAAGAGAATGACGATCCTTGAGGAGGTACGAAATGTTATTTAATCGGATTATGGTAATCGGAGCAGGACTGATCGGAGGATCCTACATACGGGCGATACTCAAACTTGATCCAAACCAGGATATCACGGTTGTAGAGCCTGACAGTCAAACGAGGGATATGCTTGTGTCGGATGGTTTGAAAAACGTATACGCGAGCATTTATGACGTGAGGGATCGATTTGACCTTATCATGCTCACGACAAGAGAAGAGGTGACAGCCACTTATCTTGCTACGATGCCGACTGAGCTGATCGACGATAGAAGCATTGTCACTGATTTTTGCAGCACCAAACAGAGACTGGCAAAAGTCGCAAAGAAGGCGATGATAGATAGCTGCTACATCGGAGCACACCCGATTTTCGGTGATGTCAGCACAGGATATGAAAACAGCCACAAGACAGAAATTACAGGCACTACAATGGTTTTGATGAATAGCGGAAAGAACCATGCAGGTTTTGAAAAGTTGAAATCATTTATCGAAGCACTTGGTCAAACCGTAGTGTGCATGGATGAGCACGATCATGACGTTTATTATGCGAGTGTCAGCCACCTTACGCATTTAATGGCTTTTTTACAGGATGCGATGCTGACAAATAGAAACCAACTTTTGATGCCTCCTAGCTATAAGAGACAGTCGCATCTTGCCGCTGCCGACCGCATGTTGTGGTCTGAGGTGTTTTCGTTCAATCAGGACTCGTTGGTGCATCTTGTAGATAACATGATTTCACAACTGTCGCAGTTCAAGCAGGTGGCATCTAACGCCAAAGCAAGTGCGATCAACGATTGGCTCGAAAACTTGAACGAACGGGAGCAGCTTAGCATACTGAGACAGCAAATCGACACGATCGACAAGCATGTGGCTGAACTGCTTAAAAGCAGACTGACAGCCGCCAAGCAAATTGGCGGAATCAAGCAAAACCACAAGCTCGAAATCGTTCAATGCGCAAGGGAGCAAGAGGTTTACAACCGCGTGCAGTCTACGGTTGAGACAAGCCAATTCGACAAGCACATACTTGGTATCTATTCGACGATCATTGAAAAAAGCAGACTAGTACAGGAGAGCTGATATGGAAGCCATACATTGTCTAGGGGGAGCGGGAACCTTTTCGCATCAGGCGGCGCTTGCTTATGCGCCGGATCGGATGCCGGTGTTCTCACCTAATCTTGAAGAGGTCATAAAAAGTGTAAGAAGAAGCGGGGCTTTCGGTATCGTACCACTGGAGAATTCAACTACAGGACTGATACGCCCTGTCATCGACTCGCTGCTGTTAGGTGACTGCCAGATTGTCGGTGATTATAAGCTACAAATCGATCATATGCTGGTGAGTTTGAACTGCATGAGTGTAGAGGATATAGAAATGGTTTATGTGCAAAGGGAGGCGCACGACCAGTGCAAATCCTTTTTAGCCCGGATGAAGGTACCGGTTATCCTGACAGATAGCACTGCGCTCGCACTTAAGTCGCTCAGTGACAATCCAGTCCTGTGTGCGGCGATAACGACAGAGCACTGCTATAGGGGAGGCTCTTATAGGTTACTTGAAAAGAACATCCAAAACTATCAAGTCAACCAGACCCGGTTTGTCACAATTGCAAGGGGGAGGGCTGTGGAACTGACCCATGGCGTATGCATGCTGACCTTTGAACTTAATCACACCGTTGGAGCCCTTAGCAACTTACTGGCACCCCTTGCCCTTTTAAACGTGAATATCCTGGCGATCCACTCCAGACCGCACCCTTATAAATTAGGAGAGTATAGGTTTTACATCGAACTTGATATTCCAAATGGATCGGATGTGCAAGAAGTAGTGGGGGTTTTTGAAGAAAACTGCGTCGATACAAAAATTCTTGGATGCCTAAAAAAATAGATAGAGAGCGTTTTCATAAAATCAGTCTTCATTTACGCCGTAGAATCATCTATAATAATAGTAATGAACAACATAGGAGATGAATATGAAGACTATTGAAGAAAAAATCGAGTTAACAGTCAAATGGCTACAGGACAAAGTGAACGACGCAAAATGTGACGGTTTGGTAGTTGGTTTGTCAGGCGGGATAGATTCATCGGTATGTGCGGCACTTATGAAAAAGGCTTTTCCAGAAACTTCGCTCGGCGTCATCCTACCGATCAAAAGCAGTCCAAACGATCGAAGTGATGCGCTCGCACTTGCTGATGCGATCGGCATAGAGCATATCCAAGTCGAACTATCTGAAGAGCATACTTCGATACTAGGTAAAATAACAGGGCAACTTGAGTATAAAGAGATCAATTCAAGGCTGACGGATGCCAACTTAAGAGCAAGACTCAGAATGAGTGCTATTTACACGGTTGCCAACCTCAAAAACTATTTGGTCATCGGAACCGACAATGCAGCTGAAGTCTATACAGGATACTTCACTAAATATGGTGATGGCGGTGTGGATATTCTTCCTATCGCAGGCCTTACAAAAAGAGAAGTTTACGAATGGGGTGAGGTTTTAGGAGTACCGGCATCGGTGCTTGAACGTGAACCGTCAGCTGGTTTATGGGAAGGTCAAACCGATGAAACCGAAATGGGTACGACCTATGACTATATCGACGCCCACCTGACAGGCAAGGAAATACCTGAAAAGGACAAGGAGATCATCGAAAGAATGCACATGCGTTCGGAACACAAAAGAAACATGCCACCGGCCTGCCCGAACTGGGATGCTCATAACTAAACATTCAAGGGGGCTTAAATGATTTGGTTATCTGAAGTGGATGATAGACATATACAGCTGGTAGGAAAAGACCTGGTGGAAATCGGGCAGCTTACCAAGATGGAAGTAGACGTGGCCAAAGGTTTTATCGTATCGACATCTGTATATCATAAGTTTATGGAACGTAACAAAATCAGTGATGTTATCTTTGATGTGGTCCAGTCGCTTGAATCGGATCTCGCATCAAAAACGATCGCCTCTCACTTTTCAAATTCAAAGTATTCGACGGACGAAATAAACTCACTCATGACATTTTATCAGAAGCTTGAGAAACCGGTGACTATTTGGGGTCAGATGATCGATGTAAGTACAGGTGACCCTGTTGAAACGGTGCAGCCGATCACGGTGACCGATATTGCCGACTTTCGAGTCTTTTCTGATACGGTCATAAAAACGTGGCAGAATATCTGGGGTATGGAACAGGTGAATGCAATCAGACATGACCGTGAATCCTATGAGGACCTGTCGGTTGTGTTGATGGTACAGGAGCAAAAAGGTTCAAAGGTACTTTCGAAGACAGAATCCTTCTCACCTGATTTTTTGAACTTGCCACCGACGATGATTGTAGAAAACAAAGAAAGACCGACATTCAGTAACTTTATGCAATCACTATCCAAATTCTTTTTAGGTAGATAAAACGAGCTTTAGGCCGGCGCTCTAACGAGTGGCGGTTTTTTTGTTGCTAAATCATATTACAAATGCTACCATGGATATAAATGGGAGGTGTGTTTTATGAGGGGTAGAATTATAGTTATCATGGTTCTTGCATTAATGCTGACAGCATGCGGTTCTGATGACGGATTAGGAAAGGTAAAAGACGACAGATTGACTGTTCTCATGCCATATCTTGAGTATGATTATTCGTCACCAATTCGAGGAAACATTGTTTTTGAAACCCATAAGTGGCTCATGGAAGCATTTTTGATACATCATGAAGACTATAAAGGCAAAGTGGAGATGATCCTACTAGAAGCGGTTTCAGAAGATGACTATACCGAGCAAGTGACGCGGCTGATGATCAGCGACAGTCCTCCAGATCTGATCCTGCAATACGAGGTAAAAACACCGACCATCAGTGTTTTCAGCTTGGGAGAGGACCTTGAAAAAGCGGGTGGCGTACAGGCCATATCCTACGATAGACTCGATCACCAGATGAATGAAAACCTGAAAGAGGGCGCTTACCTGCCTTTTTCTATCATAGCGGATCTCTCTTATGTGGATAAAGTGAAAGTAAAAGAACTGTTCGGTTCAGATAAGGTAGGGAAATTAAGTGCTGAGGAAGTAGAACTCTATCTTGACGCCTGGCTTGAATCGAAAACTCCGATACTTAATAGTGAGACCTATTCTGCCATCAGTCATGATTTTTTCCCGAACAGACTCTTTATCAACCGGGATAAGAAAAGCTACGAATTTGTCATCGAGGATATTTTGACGCGTGCGAATCGACTCAAGAAAATGTATGCAAATGAGCAGTTCGCAGCAGTCGATGCTCAACTCCATTCGGTAGAGGATATTAAAGCCAAGATACTTAGCGCGGTAGACAGATTTGATAATGATGTGAAAAAAGTGCTCGATGAAGGTGGATGGCTTCCTTATTACCCAGTGGGACAGGTACCTTATGTGTATCTCGAGGGTTATGCCCCTGATGAACTATATAGAGATAAACCGATCATGATCATGGATGCGGTCGATGAATACCGCACGACCGGCTACTATATCAATAACCGATCGGATGATTTGGACCTGGTCTATGAGTACCTCAACTATGTGTACAACTACGCTTCGACTACCGACCATTATTTTTCAGAAATCAAAAAAGCTAAAATGCCGACATTGATCAAGAATCTGATTGTTGATTTTATAGATGGCATCGAAAGCGGTGAAATCCTAGCGGTCGGAAAAGACATTGAACAGTACGATGAGTTTAGAAGCAGGTTCTCAGAGTCGCTGCTGAACTATATCATAGATGACAAAATGCTAGAAGCTGACTTTGTGCAAGCGATGCGGGACATCGAGTACGAACTGAATTTCAAGTTGACCGAATAAAAAAACAGCCTCCATCATTGGAGGCTGTTTCATTTTGTGTATTATGCTTCTTTGTGTACGTATGGTTTGTAGATGAAACCGATGAACGCAGCAACCAGTAACATACCTGCAGCAAGTGTAAACGCAAGTGTGTAGTCGCCAGTCATATCGGCAAGCTTACTTCCGATCATAGGACCGACGATACCGCCAACGCCCCATGCTGAGAACATGATGCCGTAGTTAAGACCTAGGTTTTTAGTGCCGTAGTTGTCGCCACAAGCTGATGGGAATACAGAAAGCATTGAACCATAAGCGAAGTAGATCATACAAGCCGCAGCGAATACTGGAAGGAAACCAGATAAGCTGTTAAAGAAGAATAACGCAGTTGCTTGTAAAAGGTAAAGAATAGTCATTGTCTTACCGCGACCAAGTCTACCAGAAATAGCTCCGGCAGCCGGACGGCCAAGTGCGTTTGCAATCGCAGCGAAAGCTACAAGCTGGAACGCCGCATCTGCGCCAAGGATTTCTTTAACAATTGTTTTAAGACCACCGATAGTCATAAGACCACCAGTCGCGCCTGCGAAGAACATGAACCAAAGGAGGTAGAACTCTTTTGTTTTCAACATTTCTTTTGATGTCAAGTCGTAAGACTTTTTGTTGGCATGTGCAGGGTGTGTAGATACTACAGGAGTTTCAGGGTTGTTAACAAGTTGTGCTAGCGGCACTGTGATCACTAAGAATAGGATACCTAAGATTCTGAATGATGGGAACACGCCGTATTCGTGAAGCAGGAATTTACTAAGTGGTACGATATAAAGGCTAGCAAGCCCGAATCCACCGACAACAATTCCAGTAATTAAACCTTTTTTCTCTGGTGCAAACCATTTTACTGCTGCAGGTGTAGTTGAAGCATAGCCTAAACCGATACCCGAACCAGCTAAAATACCGAATGAGAAAACAAGTCCCCATAGGCTAGTCAATGATCCAGCTAAAATACAGCCAAGTCCAATGAGAATTCCGCCTATAGTTGCGACCCATTTTGGTCCAATACGGTCTTGCAAACGTCCAGCAGGAATCATCATAGCTGCAAACATGATAATCGCTACTGTGTATGGCAAAGATGCTTGAGTCTTTGTCCATCCTAGTGTTTCTTGCAACTCACCGCCGAAAATACTCCATGCATAGAGTACGCCGAACGCCAAGTTGATGCCCGTTCCTGCAAGAACGACAATCCAACCTTTTTTAGTCGTATTCAATTGTAAAACCTCCTGTAATATATATAATGTTTATGAACGACTTATTATACCGTAACCTTTCTAACTATTCAATAAAGTAAATAAAAGTTAAGGTTTGTTCATAGAATAGCCACAATTTTCTGTTATGAATTTAAAGGTATGCGTCTTAGAGCCGATTGATGGCGCTTTAACTTGTCTTTAGCTATGGATTCGTGCTAAAATGGTCATGCAGAAATAACGCTCTAAAGGAGCTTATATAAAAGGAGAAAAAAATGGGCAGAATAGGTACTATAATCAACCGTAAAGGTAAGCAGGATGCAAAAAAAGCTAAAATTTTCACTAAACTTGCCAGATACATCACAGTAGCTGCAAAAGAAGGCGGCGGAGATCCAGAATACAATGCGGCACTTGCAACGGCAATTGAAAAGGCGAAAGCTGCAAACATGCCAAACGACAATATCGATAGAGCCATCAAAAAAGGTACAGGAGACTCTGACGGTGTCGTTTATTCTGAACTGACTTACGAAGGCTACGGACCAGGCGGTATCGCAGTACTTGTAGAATGTCTTACAGACAACACGAACAGAACATCGGCAGATGTCAGATCTTACTTCTCTAAAGGCAAAGGTAACTTAGGCGTAAACGGTTCTGTAAGCTTTATGTTTGACAGAAAAGGCGTACTTGTCATCGATAAAGTAGAAGGCATGGACGAAGAAGAACTAGAAATGCAAGTGATCGAAGCAGGCGCAGAGGACTTTGTAGTAGAAGAAGACCACTTCGAAGTTTACACAGAAGTAGAAGACTTCAGTACGGTAAGAAACGCACTAGCTGCAGAAGGAATCGAGTTCTCTATGGCAGAACTTAGATACCTGCCAACAACCATGACAAAACTAACAGACGAAGAAGACATCAAGTACATGAACAAAATGATCGACCTCTTCGAAGACAACGACGACATCCAAAACATTTACCATAACTGGGATGAAAGCTCGAACTAATTTCGTTCGCGCCGCCCGAGTGGCAACAAAGATAAACAAGCTATGATTTCGCAAAAAATCACAGCTTGTTTTTTTATTTAACCAATTCTTTTCTTGTACTTTTCCAAGTGTAAATCAATAGGTATACGATAAAGGGAAAGGCAATCAAGCTGATCGTATCCAATTGCAATAAATTGACAAGCCATCCGCGGTAGAGATTGCCACCATCTAAAAAACTTGTAAACACGCCGTCGTAGCCATCAATGACTAGCTGTGACTCAATACTCATCGTTGTGAAGGTCTGAGCGAAAAACGACGCGTAGTAAAGTGTACCGGCGACGATTGGAACACCGATGATATAGGACTTAATCATATTGCCTTTAGTCGCAACACTAATCATGGCGACAGGAACGAGTAGGTTGGTCAAGTCCGCCATCGGTATGAAATTAATCCCTGGTAGGATTAAGGCTAAGCCGATCGATGTCGGTATCAGTAATAATGCGACAACAATAACCGATGGGTTAGAAAACAAAACCGCAACATCCAGTCCGATATAGGTCTGGCCAAGCTTTGGAAACCTTGTGGCAATGAATTCCTTCATGCCCTCTGATATTGGAATCAGTGACTCACCAAGAATACCACCCATCTTAGGTAAAATGTAAATGACAGCAGCAAAACCGAATGCCAATGTTAGAAGCGCCTCAAGGTCATAACCGCTAGCGATACCTAGCAGAATACCTAAAATGAATCCAATGATCATTGGCTCTCCAAGAATGCCGAGTTTCTTTTGAACATAGGCAGGATTCGCATCATTATTTCGTATAAATGGTATGCGGTCCAATTGTTTTGACAGAAAGTAGGCTATCGGAAAATGAATATTCGATGATAGATGTGGAATGCAAATACCGTCCATGTTCATCAAGGAGTTCGTCAAAGGGGCGCTCCAATCCGCTATCTTCAGTGTCAATATAAAACTGATCGAAGAAAAAATGAGTGTCAGGGTCAAGCTATCGGTTGTATGATAGATAAAGGCTCCCAAAAAAATAACATGCCAATAGTTCCAAATATCGATATTCACCACTTTCGTTGTTCTGCTGAGCAGCATCAATACATTGATCGCAATAAACAAGATCAGTAGCAAAGGTGCATAATCGAAGGACCAAGTGATATTTGCCAGCGGTGGCCAACCGATATCGAGAACAGGTACATCGAGCCCCGATTTTGCAATAAGCGCCTTAATGGCTGGATTCATCAACTTTACAAAATAATCAATGGTCATAAAGATACCGATGAATGCGATGCCTATTTGAAGCGCAGACCTGACGGCCGTTGAAAGCTTGATTCTAAAAAAGAGAGCAAAAGTGAAAATGATAATTGGAAGCATGACAAAAGGTTGAAAACCGAGAAAGTAGTCAAGTGCGGTTTTAAGTTGCAACATAGTAGTCTCCTTTATATAATTGTTACTTACATAATAAGTGATACTTGTTTTCAATACAATGAATATCATGTCGTTTCACAAGAAAGCTGAAAAGTGTCGTGAACTATTACAAGAGGCGAAAGACAAACAATCTATAACGAGATTTAAAGGTGCTGTAAAAAGCATCTTTTTTTTGTGTTTTTTAAAATTGTATTCTGTTGTAATTGCATACGTTCGGTGTTACTATTTATTGTGCATGTTGTGCATATTATGTAAACTTTAATAAGGCAAAAATGGAGGAATTATGAAAAGACTAATCACGCTAGTATTAATCGCAGCACTTTGCTTTAGTAATGCAGTTTTCGGAGACACACAAGACCAGATCAAAGTAAATGTAAACAATACCGCACTAGTATTTGATGTTAATCCAACAATTATAGCGGGCAGAACCGTATTGCCGGTAAGGGCCATATTCGAAGCTTTGGGGCTCGAAGTCGGTTGGGACGCTGTGACAAGAACGGTAACAGGATCAAACAGCGAAGTTGTCATTAAGCTGCAAATCGATCAGATAAAAGCTACTGTAAACGACAAAGAAGTGACCTTAGATGTTGCAGCCACCGTGTTAAACGGCAGAACCCTTGTGCCTGCAAGGTTTGTGGCAGAGGCGACTGGTGCAAAAGTAGGCTGGGACGGAGTAACAAGAACAGTATCGATTGACAAGCCGGTAATCGACAATAGCGGTTTAGAGGCGAGCGGTTATAAATTAATTGAAGTTGACGGTGGTGACTTATCAGGGCACAGGGAGCCAAATGTCGTTGTCGATATCGGTTTTGGAGATAGGCAGTACTGGGCCTACACCAATGAATACGGACAACTGGTAAAAGTAACTGCCGACAAAATCGTATTGCAAGACGATGCCACAGAACCTGTACTGTCAACAGGTAGATACTACCGCGATGAAGCCAAGGTTCCTGGAGTAGAAAGCGCTACTTTGGATGAAGGGCATGTCATTGCAGACAGTCTAGGCGGCGTATCCAATGCCTATAACATCACACCGCAAGACAGCACCTTAAACCGTCACGGTGACCAGGCCTACATGGAACAGGTTATCAGAGACGCAGGGGGCTGCACAGACTTTGTCGCTGTGATTACCTACCCAAACACAACCACACAGATTCCAAGCCACTACAGCTTCACCTACAAGCTTAAGGGCAACGTAATCAACGACGAGTTCGACAACGTGAATCCAGATGAAATCAACGCAGCACTAGAGGATCAACAGCCGACTGACAACACAAATGCCGTGTCTATCGTAAGTGTAGGACTTAGTTCGGAAGAAGTAGTCATAAAAAACACATCGGACCAAGCTGTTCAACTAAAGGCTTATAAGCTTGTGAGTGTAACAGGAAACCAAACCTATACCTTCGGCGATTATCTGCTAGAAGCAGGCAAAACGGTCACTGTGTATTCAGGGCAAGGTAGCGGCGATTTAAGATGGACAGGAAGCTACATCTGGAACAATGACGGTGATCCTGCCGAGCTTTATGATGGGAGCGGTAGATTGGTTAGTAGGTATTAGAAGATTGGTGATTGGTGATTGGTGATTGGTGATTGGTGATTGAAGATTGAAGATTGAAGATTAACTGATTAACTGATTTGTAGATTAGGGGTGGAAGAGAGATCTTTCATCTCTTTTTTTATTGGTTTTGATAAAATAGCTATAGTAGTTCTTTAATGAAAATTATGCCAATTTTATAGTAAGATGATTAGGTTAGGCTCAGTGCAGTTTGCTGATTTTCGCTGTAATGGATAAAGGTTAACTAGTTGAAGTCGGGTAGATATGCTACAAAGGAGAAGAGTAATGGTTAAGATTGAAAGGGGAAGTAACAACTATATAGATGAATGTGTTGAAGCTTTAGTGAACTCAGAATTGGGAAGGATCTATTTTTCCCAACCTGGGAAAGCAGAAAAAGCCATAAATAAAGGTTTTCAAAAAGAAGAAGTATGGGTTGCACTCAACGATAAACAGGAGTGTGTAGGTTTTCTATGGTGTCAAATGAACGGTGCCTTTCATAGTTTCCCGTACTTACATATCATTGCAATCAGAAGCCAATATAGAAATAACGGTCTTGGAAAAGAGCTGATGAATTACTTTGAAAAGGTAATATGTGAAGGCTACTCAAAATGCTTTTTAGTCGTTGCCGATTTCAATCCAAAGGCAAAAAAGCTGTATGAAGAGATCGGATATAAAGAAGTAGGAAAAATTGATGGTCTATATAAATCCGATGTAACTGAGTTTTTAATGATGAAGAACTTAGCATCACAAAATTGAATAGAGGTGAACCTATGAACAAGTGTCAAGAATGGTATAACAACATAGCGAAAAGAAATCATGGGTATAAGAGTGATGCTCACTTTGTAAAAGAAGGTCTATCTGGAGAGGATGAATTCGAAAAAAGGCTCATTGAGCTACTACCTGATTATGCAAATGTTTTAGATGTCGGATGCGGTCACGGTGAGTTCACTTTAAAAATGTCTGACTACACAAAAAAGCTAACAGGTGGGGACAGTGCCATAGAACTGATAAGTATCGCTAATAAGTTGAAGCACGAGCAGGGCAAGGTGAACACAGAGTTCATCTACTTGCATACCCACGAAATGGACAAAATTGAAAGCAATAAATATGACATGATTTATAACAGAAGAGGACCCACTTCCATTTATGATCATAAACGGATACTCAAACCCGGTGGCGTCATACTAGGCATTCATCCATACAGCGCACTTGAAAAAGTTAAGCAGAGGCTTATGGATGGCGGTTTTGAAGACATCAAAATTGAGGAGTTTACAGAGTGTGCTTTAGTCTTTGAAAACGAAACTGATTTTGCAGAACATCTGTCGTCAATGCATATGAGTAAAGACTACACACTTGATGAAAACAAAGAAATGCTAGATAAACTTATTGCTGATCATACATTCAATGGTAGGCTGATTTTACCAGAGGAACGATTTATTATTACAGCGAGATGAGGAATTGGAGGAATGAAGAAGATGATTGGTGATTGATGATTGATGATTGATGATTGATGATTGATGATTAGAGGATTAAATGATTAACAGATTAGTGGTGGAAGAGAGATCTTTCATCTTTTTTTATTGGAAAAGTGCTGATTTTTTTACAGAAAAGCATCAATCCCTAATGGATTAGTGATTTATATGCTTGGATTAATGATACAGTGAGAGTGTGTATCTAAAACTGGTTAGGTAACTATAAATCAGAGTATATCTGCACATAGGTATTAATTGTGTTGGTATAGGTGCTTTAAAATGGTAAAATTGGATTGTGGCATTAACAGATTATAGTCCTTATGCATAATTATGAAAAGTGTCGTTGTATGAGCAGAATCAACTAAAGAATGTATTGTTCCTTATAAAAGCAGAGTACATAAAGTGTAACGAAGGAGAAGCAGGTGGATGGGGAGTAGGAATAAACTGATTACAGGAGTACTGTTTATCATTGCATCGATTATTATGGGGCTAGTCTCTTGGATAGGCTTTACGTATGCATCGAATAAGTTAGCAGCCATTTTTTCATGTAGCTCAAGTTTGATCAGTTTGTGTTTTGGGGTATTGCTGTTGGTGCAATCGAATGGGGTTAAGCATAACTGATAAGTTGAGTGTAAAAAGCTTTAGTAGGAATATAGAGGATTTTGAGTTTGCTCAATCAGAGTAAGAAAGGAACTAGTTGTTTGATGTAGCATTGCAAGATGTAATTTAGATGAAAATCTTGACGTAATTGCTGAACGTGTTGGTACCCATATATCAATATACAGTTGACATCCAAGATGACTCTTCAATGCAATAAGTGTTTATCTAGCATGTCTATAACTCATGATAATTCTTAGTGAAATGTATAATAGCATCTCTAGATAAGGATGTCAGTAAATTCATGACCAACATGAAAAAAGGAGAAAGAATATGCCCAATAAGAAAATGACTGGTCCAAAAGCAGCAACTAGTGCGTCAAAAACACTAACAAGCAAAAGTACAAGTAAGACTTCAAAAACAGCTGCAGGCAGTGCCTTAACTCAAAAAAATGCACCTAAAAAACAGTCGTCAACGAAAGCAGCATCAGCAGCATCTAAAGTATTACGAGATGCTAGAACCTCAAAATCATCTAAGAGAGCCGCAGGAAGTACTTTAGCACAGACAAAAAAGAAGTAAGGGAAATCTGGTGACATGTACTAAAGCACGGGCGCAATTAACGTAACGTAATTCCTTAGTTATAATTCTAACTAAAACAGGTGAGTTCGCATTATAGAAAGGATGGCACTATTTGATTAGATATAAAGATATTGATAGCGATTCAGGAGTACAAGCATATGAAATTGACAGTGATTCAATAACAGTTCAATTTAAAGGTGGCGGATTATACTATTTCACTTATAAAAGTGCTGGAAGAGATCATGTTGAAAGAATGAAACAGTTGGCGGAAGCTGGCGATGGCTTAAATGCGTTTATTAACACTACAGTAAAAAAAGGTTATGAATGGAAGAGATAACGCAATATAAAATTTTCAACTATTGAACTCACCTGTATTTGATAGAGCGATAATTAAAAACATTATCAGTCGTAGACATGCTGAGAGACGATTAGTAAAACACAAAATTTAGGTGTTTACAATATTGCTGAATTTATCACTTTGGCTACTTCATGGAAACAGGCAATTATTAACAACTTAGGAGACTATGATAAAGTATCTTCAAAGCATAACATTTTAGTTGTTGAGTTAGAATACAAAGGACGAAGTCTATAGTAGATATTAAAATCGATATAAAAATTAAGGTAAATCAAGTCAGGTTCTTCAATCGCTTAAAGTAGCTGATGAGGATGTTTTGTAAAACAAGTTATCAAATAGAACTATTGATTCATCCAGACTCATCTATTTGCATTCCGTATCGATGTTGATAACTTTCTCGAATTTTTTATTGAATGGACGATCCATTACAACGATGTCCATAAAGAAACTTATAATGAAGTTCTCGGAATCATGAGTGTTGAATGTAAAAGGGCTAGAATCCCTTTATAAAAAAAAGAAATGGAATTTAGGAAGTCTAATCAGTAATTTATTTCGACTATGCGAAATTAGTGCGCTCCTTAATTCGTAAAAAAATATGCAATCTTTAAAAAAATACTTTTATATGAACCTATTGGTGTCAAGCTCCGTTTCCCTTAAATAAGCTCAATTATACTAATTATGTTGGTAAGAGTATTCTAAAATGGTGAAATTGGATTGCCTTGTTAATAGTTTACGTCTTTGATGTTACATTTGATTATAGGGAGGTTAGAATGAAAAGTTTGAAAGTCGATTTTAGAAATTGCTATGGGATAAAATCATTGCAGCATACATTTGATTTGTCTGAAAGTACAAAGTATTTAATATATGCACCTAATGGTACAATGAAAACATCATTTGCAAATACACTGTTGGATTATAGTATGGGGATTGAAACTGAAGATAAAGTCTATAAGAATGCAAGACCAACAACTCGCTCGATCACAGATGAAGAAGGCAATGGAATTGATCCCAAAATTATCTGCATTATTGAATCATATAGACCCTCATTCGATAATGAACGTATGTCAACTTTATTAGTAAATAAGGATTTAAAGAAAAAATATGATGCTATTCATAATGATATTGATAAATCAAAGCAATTACTAATTGATAAGCTAGTACAGTTGTCTGGCATGAAGAATGGTGTTGAACAAGAGTTTGTTGAATCATTTAAAGGGAAAGATTTTCTGGAAGTTATTGAAATGCTTGAAATGAATTTAGATTTTTCAAAACCTCATGCTTTTGGTAGCTTAGTTTATAACAACATATTTAATGATAAAACTGAAAAGTTTCTAAAAACAAAGGATTTCAATACTTTGCTTCAAGAATATATTGAAAAATATTATGAATTACTCGATAAATCAAAGTTCTTAAGAAAAGGTGTTTTTAATCATAATAATGCTGAAAATGTATCTAACGTTCTTGATACAGATGGTTTTTTTGATGCAGAGCACTCGGTAGTTCTTAGTCTTGACTCAGGAACAGAAGAAATAAAAAGTAAAAAGGATTTTATGGATATCATTGAAAAAGAGAAGAACGCTATTCTAAGTGATAGTGAGTTGAACAAACGCTTTAAAGCTGTTGACAAGGCAATAACTAAGAATAAGGACTTAAAAGATTTTAGAGTTTACCTTGAGAAGAATTCTAATATTTTAGTTCATTTGAAAGATATGGGTAACTTCAAAAAAGAAATATGGGAAGCTTATTTATGTGAAGTCGATGAATTATATAAAGGATTGTTAGAGGCATACAAAAATGGGAAAGCGGAAATTTCCAAAATAGGTGTTGAGGCATACAAACAAAGAACATCTTGGGAAAACGTGATTGCAATTTTCAATAAGAGATTTTATGTACCATTTAAACTAGAGGTAGCAAATAAAAGAGATGTAATCCTGAACAATGATGTTCCTGTAGTGAACTTTAAGTTCAAAGAAGCTGAAGAAGAAGTAAATATTGAAAGAGAAACTTTGTTTGAGATTCTGAGTAAGGGTGAGGAACGTGCTCTATATCTATTGCAAGTCATTTTTGAGATTCAATCTAGAATTGATCAAAAGCAACAAACAATTTTTATTGTAGATGATATTGCAGATTCTTTTGATTATAAGAATAAATATGCGATTATTGAGTACTTATGTGATATTGTCAAGGAAGATTATTTCTTCAAGATTAGCTTAACTCATAATTATGATTTTTTCAGAACACTTCAAAGTAGGCTTAATATCCATAGAGATTATTGTAAAATGGCTACTAAAGATCAAAATGAAATTAAACTACATAAAGCGGAGTACTATAATCCATTGGCCTATTTTAGAACAAAGTATAGTACAAATAGCAAAATATTCATTGCAACAATTCCTTTTGCAAGAAATATTATAGAGTATACAAAAGGAAATAAAGATACTGAATATAAAAAACTAACATCTCTGTTGCATTTGAAGAACAGTAGTATGGGATATAGAGTTAAGGATATGCATAAACTGTATAACAATGTATTTAATCAATCTAAAGAAAATAGCTTTACACCTGATGAAAATAATAAATCAGTTATACAACTTATTTATGATACTTGTAATAATATAATGGCTGAGGAATACATTTATATCAATTTAGAAAATAAGTTAGTTCTTGCAATAGGAATTAGACTTAAAGCAGAACAACATATGATTGATAAGCTAAACGATCCTGATTTTGTTGAGAAAATCGAGAAAAACCAAACTCGTGATCTATATAATAGATACGAAGAAGTGTTCCCTGAAAAGGATGAGATACTATCATTGTTGGAACAAGTGAATTTGATTACACCTGAGAACATACACTTAAATTCATTTATGTATGAACCTTTGTTAGATATGTCTGAACTCCATTTGAGAGATCTATATCGTAGTGTAGCAAGCTTAACATGATTGCAATGTCAACACTTTGTTAGACAACTTTCTTAAGGTGTAAAAATTTGTAATCCAACGGTGACATGTACCCTAATGATGAATGAAGTCGATGTTTGTTGTACCAATTTACATAATCAGGCTGAGAGTATCTGACACCAGAAACATCAATATCCTGTGCAAGAAAGGAGAAAATAATGCATTGTAACATTTGTGATAATGCAAATGAATCAATTACTAAAAGAGGAACTTCGATTATTGAGGTGAACTGCCCAATTTGTGGAGACTACTTGATAACTAAAGAAGCGGATGTAGACATTAGTGTAGACACGAATGAGTCTGCGAAAATCTCTTCTGTATTACGTGCAAGGTCAATAGGAGGTCTGAAGAAGTTTTGTATTTTCAACAAGTTACCAGAGGGTGAGATTGACATTTATATACCTATGACCAAAGATATGATATTGAACGAGTACCCAAAAGACGTGTTTCGAAGAATGGAGTTAGCACTTGTCAATATTCAGAGGTTGAGTAGTTTTTCAGGGGATAAAGTTGCATTTACAATGTTTGATAAGCCTATAATGTATCCCGAAGTATGGGATACTAATTCCTCATTTTTTATCTTAAAGATGTTGATGGAGCTTGGTTTTGTAGAAGCATCACTTTCAATTCCTACTGATATTAAGATTACAGCGTCTGGCTGGAGTAAACTCTATGAGTTTCAAAGTGCTATCAGTACATCAAATCAGGTATTTATTGCAATGTGGTTTAGTCCAGAAATGAATCCTGCTTCTAATACAATCCATGAAGCGATTAGTGCTTGTGGCTATGAACCAAAGCGTATTGATGTAGTTGAACATAATAATAAAATTTGTGATCAAATTATCGCGGAGATTAAGCAAAGTAAATTCCTAGTGAGTGATTTTACTGGACATCGTGGGGGTGTGTATTATGAAGCAGGATATGCACATGGTTTAGGTTTGCCAGTAATTTTTACATGTCGAGAGAGTGACATCACAAATCTACATTTTGACACAAGACAATTTAATCATATCGTTTGGACTGATGAAGAAGATTTGAAAAGAAAGCTAATTAATAGAATCAAGGCCACAATAATCTGAAGGATATTGATGTCTGCTAACAGAGCCTTACCACTATGAACTTTGTCACACCCCTTGTAGTACTTGTGGCAAGGTCAGAGCCAACCCGCTAAGGCGGGCCGTTTACATTGGTAGCGCCCACAACGTTATATGCAATGGTAATGAAAAAAGAAGATAAAGAAGAAATAGAAAGAGTAAAGATTTAACATGCAAAAGAATAAAGGTGAAAAACATGAAAAAAAAGGAAGAGAAACATTCTCTTGCGGCATTGTCAGTAATCTTACTTATAATTTTCGGTTTCGTGTCGCTATATATTTATTATTATGAGATAGGCTCAATTGTTTCAGCCAAATCAATTTACATAAATGAGATGGAAATAAGTGATAATGGAATTTTTATTACAGGATCAACCATGAATAGCGCTCTAGCATTTAAAAGTTATGAAAGTTATTCAAAAGAAAATAGAATTTACATCAAAATGCGTTATGTTTTGTCTGGCAGTATTTTAAATAAGCGAACTGGAAATTTTACCATAGAGATTAAAGAAGATATGAAGAATATTCATGAGATATTGTTTGAGGGTGAAGAAGGAACAGACATCAAATCAGTTTGGAAAAAAGTAAGTAAGGAATAATCATTACCACTTCATATAACAGAGCCCCACCAATAAAAACTTTGTCACGCACCTTACATACCTTGCGGCAAGGCTCATGCTAACTCGCTAAGGTGGGCCGTTTACACTGGTGGTGCTCACAACGTTATGCGATATATGAGTTGAAGGTATGAGTTGAAGGTATGAGTGCATGACACCGAGAACATTCTATTACTCTTGCTTAGGGTAGAATCAACTAGTCAGCTGCAATATTAAATTTACCTTAAATCACCAAATACATTGGTGATTTTTTGTATACTTGTAAGGAATCGTTCTAGGTAGGAGATGATTAAGCACTTCTTATTTGATAGCGGATAAGTAATGAAATTTGATGAGGAAGAGTTTTATTTTAGACTAGAGAAACGAAATCGTAGCACTGAAAAGCTATGTACATAATTAACGGCAGAGATCACTAACACTAACATGAACTCTGTCAATTGTGGGAAGGAGTATTGATGAGACGACTATTTATTTTATTCTTTGCAATGATTATTACATTGTTTTTATTAACTATTGGTCTAAAAGTCAGTTACAATGCCCTATTAGCACTTCCTTCCCAGGAATCTAAGATCTATGCAAATGACTATTGCCTTGACTTGATTGGTATTCGTAACTATTATACTCCAGAATCAAATGTAGAGTTTAGCGTTAATTTATCAAAAGTAGCACCAAGTACGAATCTAGTGATTGGAAATGACTCTTGTATTTCGAGGATAACGATCACAAGTGAAGACAACAAAATAGTCGCAAAATCGCAGGGATTGGACACCTTTATTACTGCGGGGATGAATGATAAAAATGAATACAGTTATACCGCAAGTGTTAGAGATGTTTTAGATCAAATCTATGATTTACACCCTGATTTGAAGGCATCACTGTATACTGGCAAGTACAATGCAGATATCAGTTTTGAGTTTTATGAACTGAGCGACAGTAATGAAACTGGGTTCATAGAAAAGAAATCCAATTTACAATCGTTCTCGACTTCACTTAATTTTAAAGTCATATCTTTCTGGGAGTTCAGTGGATGGTTGCTTGATTGAATTAGATAATCATACACTAGGGAGAAATCACTGTAATTAATTTAGAGTGGATTTAATTTGAACATTACAATAAGTATTGAACCAAAAGCAGGAAGGATAAGGGGAAGATTTGAGTTTGAGTCGAGTGAAATCGTTTCAAGGAAGTTCAATCTAAATAGGGGCTTCGAAATCTCTGAATATCGTTTAAACGATATAGACTTTGAAATTTCGGAGAATGTTGAAGATATCACACATCCGTGACAGTCACCAATGTGTATTGTCGCGCCACTTGCATTAACTTTGAAGCAAGGCTCGCGCTAACCCGCTAAGGCGTGCCGTTTACACTGGTAGTGCTCACAACGATATGCGATATATGAATTTAATCTATGGGAAAAAACAATTGAAATGCAAATAAAAGTTAGGAAAAACAAATGAAAAATCATAAAATTGAGATCATCTATACTGGTGATGCTGGACCTGCAATCATTGACAATATTTTGAATGTTTTCGAGTATGAATACGATGAAGAAAAACAATCAAATGCCAAATGGTTTAGTGATTGGTTTAATGGTATCGTAAAAGGTGAGAAGTTTACAGTAATTGCCTTACAAGATGAAAAGATAATAGGGATATGTAGGTTTTGGAGTTCACCATTTTGCGATAATGAATGGTTAATTGAGGGACTGGAAACTAAGAAATGCTATAGAAATATTGGGCTGGCAATTTCAATGATAAACTATGGAATTAATGAGTTGAAAAACAGGGAAGTTTCCAAAATTCAATCAAATATTGACTATAGAAATTTGCCATCCATCAGGCTGCATGAGAAGTTAGGCTTTCAATTGATATCAAATGGCTCAAATAATAGTTTCGGTGATTTTAGGGAGAATTCAAACAGATATCAATTAATGATTTAATAGCAACATACATTACATAACAGAGCACTAGCAACATAAGCTCTGTCACGGGATTTGCGATAACTGGTCAAGTCCCGCTCCAGGCCGCTAAGGCGACTCGCTTACATTGCTAGTGCCAGGAACGTTATATGATACTAATTCATAAAGAATAGGAGTACTCATGGCACAACAAATCAGAGGCATCATTCTAGAAGGACAATCGTGTTCTGGGAAGACATCAATGTTTAATGCTATAAGAAAGCAGCATGGCTTGTTAGAAGATGCTGAACGGAACACAATATTTTTAGGCGAACATTATTCACAATCGCTTAATTATGTTCATGACAAGCTAGTGACATTAACTCGTAATGAAAATCTTAAAGTGCTTTCAGATAGGATTGAAATGTTGGAGAATTTAAGTGAATACGCAGATAATATGGGAGTGCATTCTAAACAGTCAAGAGGACTTTTTTATGTATTTGAGCGTTTTTACATTAACTACGCATTTGCACACAATGAATTAGTGGGTGATGAACTCCTAAGAATTGAAGAGCGCCTGATAAGCATAAATCCAATTGTGGTGTTATGTACCATAAGTGATAGCATGGTTGAAAGTAGACTAAGGCATCGAGCTACATATACTGGGGAAGAGGTTACAAATACACATATTGAAGAGTACATAAAAACTCAGAAGAAATGGATCGAAATTACTGAACAATTGAGATTGCCAGTAGAAGTAATAAACACAGACCAAATGGAATGGGAACAATACGCTAAAAGGATTATGAATATGATGAAATGAATATGATTCTTGAGGAATAAGAATTAGCATCGAAAAATACTTGCAGATAATGGTGAATCCATCGGGCAAGGGGAACCGACTTCTGGTCTATGGATGAAAGGTGGGGTATGATTTGTGAAAACTTTT
Source organism: Fusibacter sp. A1 (assembly GCF_004125825.1). Classification (NCBI taxonomy): domain Bacteria; kingdom Bacillati; phylum Bacillota; class Clostridia; order Eubacteriales; family Fusibacteraceae; genus Fusibacter; species Fusibacter sp. A1. The sequence continues at coordinate 61,692 of NZ_QQWI01000012.1, forward strand.
TTAGAGAATAAAATCAATTGGTGGGTCGTAATCTTCTCAAGCCTTGTATTTGCAGTATTTATCGCTTTAGTTTTACCATGGGTTTCTGCTTATACAAAAGAAGCTGTTGGTGGGCTGGGTGGACCTGATACTTCATTCTTTTATAGTGGCAGTGAGTTATTCGACTTTGCAGAAAGTTACGGTCAAGAAGGACGCCGCACCTATGTGATTCTAAGATGGACCTTTGACTTAGTATGGCCTCTTGTTTACATGCTGTTTCTTTTGTCGTTTACTGTTCAACTAGTAAAGGGCTTAAAGGTTAGGTGGTTATATCACCTATATTGGTTGCCGATTGCTGCTACTGCTTTTGATTACCTTGAAAACTTACTGGCTACCCTTGTTATGCTTTTGTTCCCAGTATGGTGGTTATGGCTAGGAACCTTAACATCGATTGCCAGCACTTTGAAATGGGGAACTCTGAGCCTTGCTTTTTTGGTCTTGACTGTTCTTATACTTATGCGTGTTTTAAAGCCTTTAGTAAGTAAAAATCACAAGTAAGGTGGCTTTAATGAGATATACGACATATCCTGTCACGATGGATTGATAGGATTAGAGTAACCATTAAGTTACTAAGAGAAGAGCATGACAAGTAAGTTATGTAATTAAAAAGCTTGGTACATTTTATTGTACCAAGCGTCAGGCCGTAGACAAAGTCCAATTTCTGCGTCAATTCAAAAACCCTGCACGCTTACGTATGTCTGTATACGCTGCGCCCGCAGGGTTTTCTTTTTCCTTGAACTTGAACTTTCTCTACAGCCTGCCACCCTGAAGACTTTGTCTCCAGTCTGAAGCTTGGTACATTTTATTGTACCAAGCTTTTTTACACTTTTATGATTTTAGAAATTGATGATATCTAACCAAACTTTTTCGAGTGGTGTTATCGGAAAGAGGTTTTTTTCGAATATTCCGAAGGTCAAAGTGCTTAGGTCAGGAGTTTCTTCAAATTGAAGTACACGGCTTGATGTGTTTTCGTTTAGATCTGGATAGAAGGTAGTACCGCCATTTTTTTCTAAGTAAATGAGTCCTTCTTTAAGTTCTTCTTGTGAGATCAATCGATTTTCATTTTCTTCAAGATAGCCTTGAAGTTTAGAAATGACATTTTCAGCTAAATAGTCCTCTTGCTGACCAACAATATCAATGAGTGCTTCCTTAGTCAATAGGAGCGGTAAATCATGCTTTAGAACATAGACTTTTTCCCATGTCTTATTTTCGCTGTAATAAAGTGTGACAATATCCGTACCCTTTAGGCTTGGTTCAGAAGTTAGTTGATAGCGTTGACCTAAAAGTGGAGTGTCGATATATTCTATGACATACTTAGTGTTATTTTCATCAAATGATTTTGGCTGATCTTTTGCCTTTCCAAGAGACTTTATTTTGACTAAATACATGTCTTTTACAGAAAGCTTAAGCGGTCCTTCTATCTGAGCATCCTTAAGGTTTAATTCGATTGTACCCATGCCAGTGCCTGTCAAACCAGACAAAACTACTGGACCATTTTTGTCTTCTAAGAGTATATCGACACTTTCAATAGAATAGTTACCGCGGTTAGACATATGAAAATCGATTTGCAGTTGATCTCCAATCACTCTGTAGGTGTCTAGATGGAGTGTGGTTTTGCCTATTTTGATTTGCTCGTCAAGAGTGACACTTAGGGAACTCTCGTAATTGATATTTGTTAAAGTTGCCTGTGACTGCGTTAGGGTGATAAGTGGTGACGCTTTCCATGTGAGCAGAACCAAGAAGAGAACAATGAGTGTTGTTGATAATGGCTTTGAAAATGCTTTTTTAATTGTCATAGAAGACCCCCTTAATTTATTAAATTATACCGATTACTATTAAGATATGGTGTAATAAGGTATGAAAATGCTTTTTGAAGCATGAAAAGGAATGTTTTTACTGATGAATCCCAATGGACACTATTAAGCATTATTTAATGTAGTACCGCCTGTTATGCTAGTTTCATTACAAGCTTCTGCAGTGATCACTTTAGAGCAGTCAATTAAGCTCATAAGCAATAAGGAGACCAACTATGCCAGAACCAAGTTTTTCGTTAAAAGACCAGTTGTTTAATCAGGAGACTGTATCTATGCTGGCAAATGCCATAGCCTCTGTTGATGTGAATTTTGATTCTCAGAGTCTAATTAATGAAGCACTAAGTGCTTTTCCACAGCTTGAACTAAAGGAAAGAATGGCTTTGATTTCTGATTTAATAGATAAACACATTAACAAAGACTATGCCACCACTCTTCAAATCCTTGAGAAATCCTTGGACTTTGTACCTGATGAAACCGAAGTTTTTGTATTTGGTGCTTATCAGGACTATATCATGAAAAGAGGTTGCACTAGTGAACATTTAGATTTATCACTAGACTATATGGGGAAATTTACTGTTTACTTTTCTGCAGAGTTTGCCCTACGTGCCTTTATCAATGCCTTTCCAGAAGAGACGCTTAAAGCAGTGATGCAGTGGGCAAAAAGTGAAAACTATCATAGGAGGCGACTGGCTTCAGAAGGGTTAAGACCAAAACTTCCTTGGGCAATTGGCATTAACTTCGACTACCAAAGAGCAATTGAAGTTCTTGATTTACTCTTTTCAGATTCAGAGCGATATGTCACCCGTTCAGTGGCGAATCATATGAACGACATAGCTAAGATAGATGCCAACTTGGTCATTAGTACCCTTAGAAGATGGCAAGAGACACATCAGCAAGAGCCAGCTGAAATGACTTACATTACAAACCATGCCTTAAGAACCCTTATAAAGAGGGGAAACAGCAAGGCCCTTGAACTCTTGGGTTACCCCACAAATCCTGATATTGTCATTGGTGAGATGAAAATTAAAAAGGATGAGTTAAAACTCAATGATTTTTTAGAGTTTGAATTTACGATTAAAGCAAATGAGTCCTTGTCCCTGATGATTGATTATACGGTTGATTATCCTATGGCTAATGGCAAACGGTCTGAAAAAGTCTTTAAGATAAAAAAGGCATCACTTAAAAAAGACGAGTCGATCAGGGTGACTAAAAAACACCAGTTTAAGTTGATGACTACTAAGAAATTGTATTCTGGCCAGTATCAAATCAGTTTAAAAGTGAATGGCAGCCATTATAAGCTGGGGGCATTTTCGCTCACTATTTAGAGGATTGTAAGCTTGAAAGTCTCTATATGAGTGACTGTCAGCGGTTTTACAAGTGTTTTATGTATAAACGACTTAAGTTCTTTAGAAAATGAATCGGGCTTTGACAATTAAATCATCTTTGATATAAACAGCACTGTTGTCCATACCTTTCTTATATCCAAACTTTCCTACTTTGAAGACAGCTACAAGAGCTATACTATAAACATTAGGACGATGTTATGATTATAAATACTATTGAACAATGAGATGAAAGGACAAAAAGTGGATCGGTCAAAACTTGATGAGTTGGAAAAAAAGCTGAAAAATGAAAAGATACTCAGTTGTTTGATACAAAAAGACAGCAAGATGCTATTTGAGTATTATAAGAATAAGAAAGTGAAATCAAATGTGCAAACCATTTGTTCTTGTACTAAGAGTGTGCTTTCTGCACTAATTGGCATTGCCATCGATATGGGGTTAATTGAATCGATTCATATTCCGATATCTCATTATTTTGCTGATATCCTGGAAAAAGAGGATTCTATCAAAAAACAAGAAATCACAATTCAACATTTGTTGACAATGACACCAGGAACGCATTGGCCTGAATTTGGAGAATGGAATTGTTTTGCACCTATGGTATATAGCAAAGATATCAATAAGTTTATTTTGGAAAGACCGTTGATTGAAAACCCTGGCGAGAAGATGAATTACAATTCAGGGTGTTCTCATTTATTATCTGACATCATACAACAAGTTTCTGGAATGAGTACACATGATTTTGCAAAGAAGTATCTTTTTACACCGCTTGGTATTAAAAATTCGACTTGGCACAGTAGACAAGGCGTTAGTCTTGGTGCTGATGGTCTAAAGATCACATCAGAAGATATGCTCAAGTTTGGCACTCTGTTTTTACACGCTGGAAAATTTAATGATAAGCAGCTTATCTCTAAAAAATGGGTTGAGGAATCAGTGTCAGCTAGGTACCTTACTTATGAAACTATAGGGCACTATGGGTATCATTGGTGGGCGTCTTCGCACCTTGTAGATTCAACTGAGGTTTCGTACTATTTTGCGCTTGGGTATGGCGGTCAATATATTATCATTGTACCGAGTTTTGATCTGGTAGTGGTATTCACAAGCAGACTGTTTCCAGAGTCTTTAAAACCGCTTGAGTATTTTAAAGAGTATATTTTGAAAGCCGCTGTAGCGCAGTGAAGTAAATTTAATTTAAAGGTAGGTAAAGGTTTGAGATATCGTACAAAGGAATGGTTTGATATAAGTCAAAGGACAGATCTTCATTTTGGATTGAGAGCGCATAAAGATGCTGCGATACGAAGTGAAAGTGTCTATATTCGACTTTACAAAAGAAAAAAAAAGAATTTATTGAAATGCAAAGAAAAATATATAATACCGATCCACGCTGTATGCTCAACCTGGAGAATACTGTATTTGTTAAGGCAGAAAAATTCATAAATGCTGAACCACTAAATGATGAGGATACTATCGTGTATGAAATGCCTACCGAGCAAAAGGAGAGCATTCATCAACTCATTGAAGAGTATGATAAAAGAGAACCATTTGATGTAGAGGCATGTAAAATTCAGTTTGAAGAAGTTCAAAACTCCTTACTTGCAGGCCTGGTGAATAGAGTACCAGCAGAAATCTATTCACAAATTGCCGACCATAGAGTTTTTGTACTTGGATATTGTACTAAAGAAATGTTGGGTCAACTAAAAAGGCACAGTAAGAAGAATGAGAAGTGGATTCAACAAGTTGATAGCGAATACTACAATGTTCAACTTTATGAAGGAATTCCTGAAAAGTTGTTGAGCGATTTTGGATTTCATGACTGCAAGGTGTTGAATGTTATCAAAGGTAATGACATCATCATTACTTTTGATAACAGTGGCGGTTTTACAAACTATAACAAGTTGATCTTTCATGATGCAAAGATTAGTTGTGAGGAAAATATTGAAGGAAGCTACTGGATATATGAAGAGTTATATAAAAAGCCAAATGGATATGAAGCACATATGCTTTTCTCAGACGCCCACACAAATCATGATTTAATTGTTAGTTGCAGCGACATCACTTTTGACATTGATAAAGGAGGGAAAGTATATGCAGAAAACACTAGGTGACATGGCAAGGTACTTGAAACAATTATTGCCGGTGAATGTTCCAGATACATATAAAATCAGCACGATGTATGCAAGCATTTCAGAAGAGGAGAACATCAGAAATGGTGTGCTTGCATTCAGAGATTTTATTGATCGACTTTGCGATTGTTTGATAGAAGACGAAAGTTTATGCGACATACTTAGAAAAGGAAAAGAAAAATTTTCAGATGAAACAACTTTAACGGTTGAGTTCCCATTTTTAAACAATATTAGAAGTATACTAATTAACATAGGTCATCATGCTATATTGTCAGAGAATGGTGATTCTCTAATGGTCGTTGGGTGGGATATTCTCAGTCTAAAGAAATCTTTAAATAAGAATTCAACTGCAAAAATATCCGGTCCTCAAATGATCCAATGTTTGAGGTTTTTAACGGAGTGTGGTATTTGCTTTATTGGTATTGATTTGAGTGCAAAAAAACCTGATGTATCAAAAGTTGAAGCAATTGAAATTATGTATCCTGATCATCCGATTATGCTTACAGGTTGGAAGGTATTGGGGTATGCACAGAATGAACTGGCAACACGTAAGAATGATGACATTTTACTTCGTTGTGATTACAGGGTGCTGAAAAATGGGGATGCAGCTATTTCGCCAGTCGTGAAAGAGTTTGTTCATCCGTTACCAGATGCACTAGAAAATCTTGTGTTACAGCTTCATCAGCACTATTTAGATTCTGGAATGGAGTGTAATGTAGAACTAGGGTTTTTCTGCACCCATATCATTTATTCATTTAAAAGAAAGGCAATATGGAGATTTTCGGGATCTTTTCATAACGGTTACCGTATCATATTAAAGACAAAGCATACGGAAAAGTATACTGACATAATCGACGGATTCCCAGACTTCTTACGAGAAAAGATTGCTAAGAACTATGGGTGTGACAGGAAAACAGGCACCGAACATGGAAACTGTCAAAAGGGTTGTGAAGGGTTTAGTTTTCCTTTAGACGAATCGCTTCTTAGCATAAGCAAAGAGTTGAAAATCTGGCAAGACAGCGAACTGTCTTGCATGTAGGATAAAAGTCATTCAATAACATCTAAAACTCAAAACTGGGATATTGGAGGCGTTATGAAAATTATTAAAATGCTATCACTTGCAATGGTTATTATAAGCGTTGTTGTAACTTGTGGATGCGGTTCGCAGTCGGCGGATATAAGTTATGAGGGAGAAAAGGTAAATGATTTATTATCAGAAGGTTCGATTTGGTATTCTGAGACATTCATAACCAATCGAAACATCAGTACCGGTTTAAAGTCTGTGAACATGGTTTATGACGATGAATTTGCAACCGCAAGTTATTATTTTACCAATAAAGCGACAATCGATAGCATCAATGAATCCTTTAATCACTATTATCTATTTTTAGCGGCAAATCAAACACGTTCCAGTTATATTGGTAAACCCGAGGATCTAAAAAGCCATCTGAAAGTTTATAAACTCTATTTGGATAATCATTTAATCGCACATTATATTTATAATCCCGACACGGCTAGTTTTATACAAAGCTATGATTCTACCGATGTTTTTTATAGTCAACGAGGTGTATCAGCCCATCTAAAAAAACTAATCGATTCGACCCTTGATGAATATGATTTATCTGCAAAAGACTACAATTTAGCCATAGATAAAAATACACTTTTCATTAAATTGGATTCAAGCGTTATAGATGGAGCCTCACTTTATGGATGTAGTCAAACGCTTATGTTAGTAACTAAAGAGCAGTTAACACTAGATTTTGATCAAGTTGTTTGGGTAGATCAAAACAACAATCAGGTGACTTATAAAAATGTGGAAGATTTGTAAGTGGTGACATGATTTAAATACACACGAATCGTTGCTAAGGAACCCCACTCCGTTTCGGTCATATTCAGCCACACTGCTTTAGGTAACTAATTAAGTGTGGCTGAGCATGACTGACACGGAGTGCTTAATCTTAAATTGAGTGTGAGCTATATGTTTTGATATTTTCTGATGAATAATCAAAGGAAGTTCTCTTTCTTCTTCACATAGTTTAATTCCATGTAATTCACAATAGTCAATCCGTTCCTTACATGGTACAATGCCTCCAATATCATGTAGTAGAGCAGCAACTTTTGCCTTTTCTTCATTGATATCCAATAGTCTAGCAGTTTCTACTATATAACCAGCCACACGTTTGACATGTCTTTTACTGACCTGAAGACCATAAGCATTAAATATCATATCAACAGATCTATCAAGATTATCACCAATATATCTTGATAAATTATGAACATCTTTATAAATCATAATTTCCCCAATTCTGAACAAACCAATTCGGCATATCCTCAAGTTGTTCGTTCAATTTTTTCTCTCGTAATTCAATTACACTTCAATACACTAGTCTATTTAATTAAACAATGATTAATGCCTTAGCCACACAAATCAGAAGCTTCGCTTTACAATTTATCAAACTTCTAAGAATCAAAATCTAACTCTCTATACCTTACTTCAATATCCATTGCTATTGACCAATCGTCATCGCTATTACTCTCAATTGCATTCTGTAAAGCTTCATAAAGAGTTCTCCTACCGGTTTCTCTTTTCCTTAGTAAAGCCAAAAGATCTATATTGGCTTCAGTTTTTCTATACATAGTAAATAATTTATTAAAGTTTATCCTTGCCTCAGTTAATGAATAGTCTGAATTTGGCCCATATCTAACAACATCTGCATCGTCAGAATCTTGTCCATCATCTTCCCAAAAGCAAATTGGGCAAATATCATAACTAGCACGTTCATCAAGTGTTGGCATAAAGCAGCATGGACACAAGTATCTTGCCCTGAATTTCACCCATTTTTTAGCTTTACCTAGCTCATTAACATACCACTCAAACCAGTCTTTTCTCATCTTTCACTCCATTATCAATAGTTTAATTCATTCATTAAATTATATAAAAAAAATACCACACAAGTATGGTATTTAAGGTAAACGTAATATAATTGACACCCATAAAATACATTAAAACAAAATTATTAGAAGAAAAAATGGCACTAATAATATAGTCATATTATAGGTTATTCTTGAAAAAGTAGTATTCATCTCTATGTTAAAATTCTCCTCAATCACAAGAATAAGACTATAAATAATAAAGAGTAGCGTAACACTGAAAAATATTCTCCCAATGATTAAGGAAACTACAATGTCATGAAACATACCGTTTATCACTAAAGTTAATGACCTCGCAATCTTCTGAGGAAATATTTTGCGAAGTGGTTTCCGAACATAATAGCCCAGAATATAACCATATATAGGATTCCAATATTTCCAGAAGTTAATGAAGTTTTTTTGCTTAAAACATTTATTAAGCATATGAATAAGTCTTGGTATTTCACCTTCTACCCCGTCTAGTCTTCTCGATATATATTGATTCATTGTGATTTTCATAAATTTCTCCTTTTCAGTTGAGAATGTTTATCGGTTTTCTTGTAATTTGATTATATCATAACTTTACTGATAAATAGGATAAGATATAGTGTGCCATTACGAAAGAAAAAAACCGGTGCCGCTCACCGAGAGACGGTATGTGAATGTCGTGCATATAAGTGTGGCATTGACATGCAGTCTACGGGTGAGCGGCACCTTTCATTCATCCCTTGTGTAATGAATATGGAAGAGTGTTGTCGACTTGATTTCATTTGCCAAATCCCAAATATCTTGATAAACTGTTCTAAAAGGGAACACTTGATCAGGAGGTTCTAATATGAAAGACATGATAGCGAGATCCCGTGCGCGGAGCAAGTCTTATGGCATTAAAGAGTCACTCGTCTATAGCCGAAAAATCATAGATGGCACTTCGTTAAGAGAAAGAATCATAAAAAATAGAGACCTTATCGTAGCTGCAGAGCCCTTTATGAATCAGCTGTATGGCTTCGTTAAAGGCTCTGAATTCTTTGCCATCCTCACGGATGCTGAAGGCTGTATTCTGTCTATTATAGGTGATGATGAAATCCTACAGGCAGCGGATGAACTAAAAATGGTGCCGGGTGCCTTTATGGATGAGGCGAATATTGGGACCAACGCCATGGGAACGACTCTGGTAGAGCATGTGCCAGTTCAAGTATCTGGGCGGGAACACAGCATCAGTGCCTATTATAGATGGACCTGTTCGGCTGCAGTCATTAGAGCTGAAAATGGTGACATCATTGGAACCCTTGATTTAACCGGCTATATCGACAACGTGCATCCTCATACGCTGGGCATGGTCGTCGCTGCTGTAAATGCGATCGAAAACACCATGAAACTCACTGCAAAAACGCATCTGATCAGAGAAAGTGCTCAATTTATAGAAAGTTTATTGGACTCCATACAAGCGTCGATTATTTCTTGTGATATTGAGGGACGCATTAAAACCGTCAACAAGCAAGCGCTTCAATTGTTTAGGACCAATGAAATCAATTTTAAATCAAAAGTTGTAACCAAATATATAGATCAATTCGATGAAATTTTAGAAGCTTGTCGCAACGGCATGGAATTTCAGAACGAGGAAATATCCGTTTTAGGTCTGTCGAACATGTCCTACGTCAACGTCAGTGCCTACCCTATTGCAGGTGAGGACAATCAACTTGAAGCGGTGATCCTCGTGCTTCGCGATGTGAAAAAAGTGCATAAAATGGCCAATGAAATAATGGGTAGGCGCGCGATGTACACCTTTGATCAAATTATCGGCAAATCAAAACAGATAAAGGATGTCATCCAGTTTGGCATCGAAATTTCAGACAGCAAGTCAACCGTACTCTTGACGGGTGAAAGCGGCACAGGTAAGGAAATTTTCGCGCATTCGATCCACAACCACAGTAACCGAAGGAATAAAAACTTTATTGTACTCAACTGTGCCTCTATCCCTAGAAGTCTTATTGAATCTGAGTTGTTTGGATACGAAGAAGGGTCATTTACAGGCGCTAAACGCGGTGGCAACCCTGGAAAATTTGAGATCGCAGATGGTGGAACGATTTTTCTAGATGAAATAGGAGAAATGCCCTTAGATCTTCAAACTAGACTCCTTAGAGTGATTCAAGAGGGGATGGTATCCAGAATCGGAAGCAACTCACAGTTCCCTGTAGATGTCAGAATTATAGCAGCGACCAATAAGGATTTGTATGAAGAGGTCAACAAAGGCAACTTTAGATTGGATTTGTATTACCGATTAAAGGTCTTGCCGATTCATTTGCCGACCTTGCGTGAACGCCTTGAGGATATTCCTTTACTGGCAGATCACTTTAATCAAAAAATATCAGAATCCATTAATAAAAATCCTATGGATATTCCTGAAACCTTTATACATCAGCTCACACAGTACGATTGGCCAGGTAATGTCAGAGAGTTCGAAAACATCATAGAATTAATGCTCAACACCAGAAGAATACCAGAGTTTGGGCGGTTTAGAAAAACGGATGATGAAACCGTCAATCTAGTGAATTCAACAGGAGAAAACAAGGAATCAGAGGCTGTTTACTCTAATGTTACGCGATTGGAAGAACTGGAAAAGATTCATATTGAACGCATACTCAACCAGACAGCATTTAACATCACCATCGCTGCCAGGGATCTTGGTATTGGCAGAAACACACTTTATAGAAAAATAGAGCAATATGGAATTAAAGTGTGATGCCTTGAAAAGGAGCGATATAAAAATCAAACCGTTCCACAACAGAACATTGTTCTGTTGTGGAACGGTTTTTTATAACTAAAACGTTCGTTAATGGAACAGTGTTGTTTGCTGAGCAAGACCCAAGCCTTACAATGCAATAAAAATACTTTTGGCAAGATACTTGCGTATATTATTAGCGACGCCGTTTTATGTTATGGAGGTACCCGATGGATCGATATGATCGCAATGGCATTATTAAAAAAATAGAACAGGAAAAGCTCAATCAATCCAGCGTTTGTATTATAGGTTGTGGTGGATTAGGTGGTTATGTGATCGAGATGTTGGCGCGATTTGGCATAGGGAATCTGACGCTCGTAGATGGCGATGTGTTCAACGAATCCAATTTAAATAGACAGCTTTTAAGCACCATGCAAACACTTGGCAAATCAAAGGCTTTTACTGCGAGTGAGCGTGTTGAAGTCATCAATCCAGAGATCATGGTTAAAGTCGTCGCAACCTATGTGGATCAAGAAAATGTCCTCGATATTATCAAGGGACACGATCTGATCATCGATGCACTGGATTCTAATGAGATTAGACAAATCGTAATCGACGCATGTCGCACATTGGGGCTACCTTATATCTATGGTGCAATAGCTGGGTGGTATGGCCAAGTGAGTACCGTGTTTCCAGAGGACCGATTGGTAAGAGACCATCTGAAGCAAACCAAAGACAAAGGGATTGAAATCAAAGTGGGAAATCCGTCTTTTACACCAGCGACCATAGCCAGTTATCAGGTCTCTGAAGCCATAAAAGTCCTCTTAAATCGAGGAAATCTGATGAGAGAAAAAATCCTGTATGTGGATTTGCTGGAAAATGATTTTGAAATTATAAGCTGAAAACTTACTTGAGAAAATTGAATGATTTATTTGATAAATATAAATTTAGGAGACTAGAAAATGATTAAATCTTTGAGTAGCAGAATTACAGCACTGCTTTTATTGATTGCGCTTATTGCTCTTACAGGATGTGTGAACAAGGCTGTCCTTAATGATGATTCCGCAAATGAAGTCAATACCAATGCGAATGATCCTGCTAAAGCGGTCCAATCCATCGTACTCGCGACGACGACATCCACCGATCATACGGGTTTGCTGGATGCGATTATACCAGATTTTACTGAAAAAACAGGTATAGAGGTCAAGGTTGTCGCTGTAGGAACCGGACAGGCCCTTGAAATGGGAAAAACGGGAGAAGCGGATGTTCTTTTGGTTCATGCAAAAGCTTCAGAAGTGGCATTTGTTGAAGACGGATACGGCATTGAAAGATTTGATGTGATGTACAACGATTTCGTTCTTTTAGGCGCAGAGCCCTTGCCTGAAGTTTACAAGCAAGACATAAATGGCGCTTTTCAATATCTCTATGACGAAAGCAAACGCTTTGTTTCTAGAGGCGATGATTCTGGCACACATAAAAAAGAACTGGCTGTATGGAAAAACCTTGGACTAGACCCTCAAGGAAGCTGGTACATCTCAGCGGGTAAGGGCATGGGTGAAGTCCTTCAAATGGCAAACGAAATGCAAGCCTACGCCTTATCGGATCGAGGCACTTACTTAAGTATGAAGGAAAATCTTGATCTAGAAGTTGTTGTTGAAAAATCTTCAGAATTGCTGAATCAGTATGGTGTAATTGCAGTTAATACTGAAAAGAATCCAGCAGTTCATCTGGCAGAAGCGCAGCAATTTGTTGATTGGATCTTATCTAAAGAAACACAAGAAAAAATTAGGACCTTTGGTGTTGATCAATTTGGACAACCCTTATTCGTACCCAATGCGAAGGAGTAGTCATGGACTATATCTTAGACGGATTCAAAGAAGCCTTCTTGCTGCTGATTCGCGGCGATTCAGAAATTTATAAAATCATCTTCTTGTCCATAATGGTTTCTGGTCTCTCGACCTTATTGGCGACTTTGATCGGATTGCCGCTTGGTATTTATACAGGCATCCGTAATTTCCCTTTAAAAAAGTTATATGGCAGCGTCCTCTTTACAAGTATGGGAATCCCACCAGTGGTTATTGGACTCATTGTCACGATTTTTCTCTCGAGAAAGGGACCTCTTGGTACATTTGAACTCTTATTTACGCCTGAGGCCATGGTTATCGCGCAGTTTGTTTTAGTACTGCCCATCGTGACAGGTATTTTGTTCGGCACAGCAAGAGAAAAAGGAAAGAAAGCCTATGAGGTCGCTAAGACTCTAGGTGCAAACCGGAGAGAGATCCTATTCTTATTAATCCGTGAACTGCAGGCTTCTGTCCTTCTGGCGATCATGTCTGGATTTGGAAGGGCCATCTCTGAAGTTGGAGCCGTTATGCTGGTAGGTGGTAATATAAAGGGACAGACCCGGGTTATGACCACCTTCATCACAATGAACAACAGTATGGGGGCTTATGAAAAATCCATTGCCATGGCCATTGTCTTATTGACCATTTCTCTGATCGTCAATGGCATTTCCCATCATATGACAGGAGGGCGATCTTATGTCGATTGAGTGCTTATCACTGAGTAAATCCTTTAAAAGCAAACTCTTATTTGAAGATCTTAATCTTAAGTTTGAAAAGGGGATTTGTCACTGTATTAGCGGTGAGAATGGGACGGGCAAGACCACCCTTTTAAAAATTATGGCAGGTCTTGAAAAATCGGATACCGGCACTGTCATAAAAACAGGTTCATGTACCTATTCAGGTAGTAATCCCTACATGCTGCATGGCACTGTGCTTGAAAATATCCAATATCCATTTACACTCACGCGGCAAAGCGATCCGTCAAGTAGAGAAAAGGTGATGGCGATGATAAAGCGCTTAGGTCTACAGGGACTTGAGCAGCGCACGGCCACTTCCCTCTCCTCTGGAGAAAAGCAAAAAGTGGCCTTGGGTCGCGCTCTAGTTTGGAATCCAGAAATCCTACTGCTCGATGAACCCACTGCCAATATTGACAGTTCTGCCGTTGGAAAAATTGAGGAAATTCTATTAGACTATATTAAAAGCCCCAATCATACCCTATTGTTGGTCAGTCATGATTTAGAACAAGCAAAACGTCTGTCGGGTAAATCATGGATTTTAAAGAAAAGCAATGAGCCTGGTCATCCAGTACTGAGCGCAATTTCAACCTAGAAGGAGTAATATTATGGCCTATTTAAACGTCGTCAAGGTCTCTGATGCCCTGACACTGTTGAAGGAAAAATTTGAACCGATTCAAACTCACGAAGTGGTTGAGCTGGGAAGCGCAGTTCATCGGTATTTAGCTGAGGATCTTTATGCTGTCGAAAGCCTGCCTTCATTTAGAAGATCCATGGTAGATGGCTATGCAGTGAAATTATCTGACACTCAAGGCGCTTCTGAACAATCACCGATTCTTTTGGCGCATCTGGGTCAAGTGGAAATCGGGAAAAAGGCAAATCAACCCGTTGCAGCTGGAACGACTTTGTATGTACCTACCGGTGGCGAAATTCCCTTGGGGGCAGAAGCCATGGTTATGATAGAACACACAGAGGCCATTGGACCTGATGTGGCTGTATTTTCGACACCTCGCTTTGGCGAGCACATCGTTGAGGTTGGAGAAGATGTGTCAAGTGACAGCTTACTTCTCCCTAAAGGCATTAAATTAGGCGCTCGACACATGGGACTGCTGGCAAGCCTTGGGATTCATCAGCTTTCTGTAGTTAAAAAACCTAAGATTGCCATCCTTTCAACTGGCGATGAACTGGTTGAGGTCTCATTGAAACCCGAATACGGTCAAGTGAGAGATTGCAACAGTCATATTATTAAAAGTGTGGTTGAAGGGTGTGGCTGTGAAGTCATTTTCATCAATCACGTAAAAGACGATTTTGACCATCTTCAAAAGAGCATAAAAACAGCTGTTCAAATGGCGGATGTCGTGATCTTATCAGGTGGCAGTTCCGCTGGCACCAAGGATATGACTCAAACCGTCATTGATAGTCTGTCTCAAGATAGAGAGAATAAAAATGTCTTTATTCATGGACTTGCGATAAAACCTGGAAAACCAACTATTGTAGGAAAGGTAGATCAAAAGGCCATCTTTGGCTTGCCCGGTCATCCTGCGGCTTGTTTCATTACACTAAAAGCCTTGGTCGAACCCTTCTTAAACTACTGTGTCGATAAAAAAGAACATGAAATTAAAAGCGTGCAGTGCACAGCTGATTTTCAGCTTTATGCAGCCAGTGGAAGAGATGTCTATCAGCTGGTTCAGCTGGTTGAAAAGGAGGGTGTTCTGACGGCGCATATTTTATATGGCAAGTCTGGCATGGTCAGTGCACTGGCAAAAGCCAATGCTTATGTTGTCATACCTATGCATCATGAGGGCGTTATGAAGGGGGATAAGCTGACTGCTTATCTCTTATGATGGAGGCGTTATGAAAAGGAATATTTATTTACAGACGGTTACTTTGGAGGATGCACTCCAATGTTTTGAAGAAAAAACGGCAAATCGATTTTGTAATACCTTTGAAGAAATCCCAACAGAAACATCCTATGGCAGGATCACCTATGAGCCGGTTTATGCCAAATACTCTAATCCCAACTTCAATGCCTCTGCCATGGACGGCATCGCAGTTATTTCGGAAAGAACCTATCAGGCGGATGAACGCCATCCGGTAATCTTGAAAAAAAATACAGATTTTATTTTCGTTGATACGGGTGACTTGATCCAGCCACCCTTTGACAGCGTGATAATGATAGAGGATGTTCATGTGATCGATGAGGATAGTGTAGAGATTTTATCGCCAAGTCACCCGTGGGAACATGTGCGAATGGTGGGTGAGGACTTTGTCGTCGGCGAGATGCTGGTCACTCGAAATCATAAGCTCACAGCCGTGGATCTGGGGGCTTTGATCAGTGGCGGTGTTTCATCCATCAAGGTGCATGCACAGCTTAAGGTTGGACTGATTCCAACCGGAACAGAAATTGTCGAAATTGGTACGGATTTAAAAGCAGGGGACATCTTAGAATCCAACAGCCGAATGTTTTCAGGTCTCGTCATCGAGGGCGGTGGGATTCCAAATCGGTATCCGATTGTGCCTGATGATAAAAGCTTGTTGCTTGAAGCCTTGAAAACCGCTGTAAGTGAAAACGATATTGTGATCATCAACGCGGGATCGTCAGCGGGCAGTGAGGACTATACGGCGTCCTTGATCAGGGAACTGGGTGAAGTATGGGTTCATGGCATAGACATCAAACCCGGTAAACCTGCGATACTCGGTGCTATAAACGAGGTACCGGTAATCGGTATTCCGGGCTATCCGGTTTCGGCATACATGACCTTTAAGCACTTTGTCATGCCGATGCTGGACACGACAAAAAAACCGAAACCAGTAGTAGAAGCGAGTCTTTCTCAAGCAGTACCTTCTGCATTAAAACACAAGGAATTCGTTCGAGTACAGCTGGGATATGTCGATGATACTTTAATCGCCACGCCATTAAAAAGAGGTGCCGCTTCAACCATGTCTCTTGTCAAAGCCAATGGTATTTTAACCATAGATAAAGCATCTGAAGGTTACACTGCGGGGAGCCGCGTAAGGGTTGAAATGACGAGAAGCCACTTGGATCTCCATAAAGGATTGGTGGCAATCGGCAGTCACGATTTGATCATGGATTGGATCGCAGATCTTTTGATCAAAGAAAAAAAGGAAAGTTATTTACAGTCTGCGCATGTGGGCAGCATGGGCGGGATCATGGCCATCAAAAGAGGTGAGGCTCATCTGGCGCCGATCCATCTCTTGGATGCACAGACTGGGCTCTATAATTTAAAAGACCTTCAGCGCTACTTGCCAGGTGAAGAATTGGTGCTCATTAAAGGAATAAAAAGATGGCAGGGTTTCTATATGAGAAAAGAATCGCCTATGATCGATGAGTTTGCTGATGTCGCATTAAAGAAACTCACGTTTGTAAACAGACAAAATGGTTCTGGCACACGTTTATTAACGGATCATCTGATCCAAAGCCTGAACATCAGTCGAGAAGATATCATCGGTTACAACACTGAAGTTCTAACGCACACAGCAGTCGCATCTGCTGTATTGACGGGCAATGCCGATGTAGGTATTGGTATAGAATCTGTCGCTAGACAAATGAATCTTGCCTACAAGCCTTTAGCTAAAGAAGATTATGATTTTCTGATTCCAAAGCGCTTCATGTCGCTTCAAGGTGTTAAGGATTTCATCAGCATTTTAGAGCATGAGGCGTTCAAAAAAAGACTGGACGAGGCTGGTGGTTACGAACTGGATACTTTAGAATACATCACGATTGGAGGGGCATAAATGCAAGACAGTTTTGGTCGTAAAATGGAATATTTACGTCTGTCGGTTACGGATCGCTGCAACCTCCGGTGTCAGTATTGTATGCCAGAATCAGGTTGTGAAAAACGCGCTCATGATAGTATACTGAGAAATGAGGACTTTATAAAACTCGTTGAAAGCATGGCAGATATGGGCGTAGAAAAAGTCAGACTGACTGGCGGTGAACCCTTGGTCAGAAAGGGTCTAGCTTCCATGATTAAAGGCATTCGTGATATTAAAGGCATAGAGGAAGTCACCTTGACTACCAACGGGCTTTTGCTTGAAGACCAACTTGATGATTTGAAAGCGTCAGGCCTTTCAAGACTCAACATCAGCCTAGATTCTTTAAATCCGGAGACCTATCGGCGCTTGACCCGCGGTGGAGATTTAGCCTCTGTTTTGAGAGGGATAGATAAAGCTTTAAAACTTGATTTGAAACCTATAAAGATCAATGTTGTCCTCATCAAAGGTGAAAACGATCATGAGTTTGATGATTTTTTAAATGCCTTTGATCCATCCATTGAGATCCGATTTATTGAATTGATGCCAATTGGCGAAGCGGCTTCTTGGAACAAGGAAAAATTCATCAACCTCAACACCTTTATTTCCGAAAGGGAGGATTTAATACCCATCGCACAACATGGCAATGGTGGACCTTGCAGATACTATAAACACTTGCCAACGGGCAGGACGGTGGGGATGATCAATCCCATATCTGATCATTTTTGTGATCAGTGCAACCGATTAAGAATCACCTCGGACGGCATACTCAAGACCTGCCTTCATGATCGTTCTGAGATCAATTTAAGACCTTACTTGAATCAACCAGAAGACTTGAAACAAATCATTTTAAATGCGGTTGCAGCCAAACCAGAATCTCACCAATTAAATCAGACAAATTCTGTGCCGATTCGCAGAAATATGTACACCATAGGAGGTTAGAAATGCCCTTAACACACATCAATGAAGCGGGTTATGCTAAGATGGTCTCTGTCGATGAAAAAACAGATTCACTTAGAACTGCCATAGCCACAGGTGAAATCGTCGTTTCTGAGGAGACCTTTAGAAGGGTTAAAAATGGCGGTGTCAAAAAAGGCGATGTGATCACAGTCGCACAGATAGCTGGAATTATGGGCGCTAAGAGGACCAGTGATATCATCCCCATGTGTCACCCCTTAAACCTCACGGGTGCGGATCTAAGCTTTGATTTGATCGAGGCGGAGAATACAATCCGCATAACTGCCACAGTAAAAGTAATGGGGAAAACAGGGGTAGAGATGGAAGCGCTGACAGCAGTTTCTGTTGCAGCACTTACGATTTATGACATGTGTAAGGCCATAGATAAGGACATGGTGATTCAAAATATTTACTTAAAGGAAAAAATAGGTGGAAAAAGCGGCCACTATATAAAAAACAAATAGAAAGCAGTCGAATCATCTAAAAAGGAGGGTGTATTCATGGTCGGAAAAGTATTGGCAATAAGCATTAGTGAAACCAAAGGGGTGCCTAAAAACTCCATACCAGAAGCAAAGTTTATCGCTGATTTTGGCATCGAAGGGGATGCACATGCAGGTAAGTGGCATCGTCAAGTCAGCCTTTTGGCAAATGAGAGTGTTGATAAAATGCGTGAAAAAGGTGTTCAGGGCTTGTGCACAGGTAAATTTGCAGAAAACATTACAACAGAAGGTTTAAACCTTTGGACAATCCCAGTGGGCAGCAAGTTGTATATCGGTGAGACCGTACACGAGGTGAGTCAAATTGGTAAGGAATGTCACCACGGCTGTGCGATTAAGCAACAGGTTGGAGAATGTGTTATGCCTAAAGAAGGCATATTTACAAAAGTCTTGGTAGGAGGTGTTGTCAAGGTAGGTGATGAAATTAAGGTAGAAATTTTGGATGGAAGGGTGATTTTATGAGAACAGTAGGCATCATCGTCGCCAGCGATCAAGGTTCAAAGGGGCTAAGAGTAGACGAGAGTGGAGAACTGATAAGAAAAATGCTTGAAGCACAAGGCTATCAAGTCCTAAAACAGATCATTGTATCAGATGACCTTCCTGAACTCAAGGCTGCTATGATGGAAATGGCAGATGATTTAAAGTGTCATTTGATACTGACCACAGGGGGCACAGGCTTTTCTAAAAGAGACAATACGCCTGAAGCAACGCTTCAGATCATCGAACGCGCTTGTCCGGGAGTCGTTGAAGCCATGCGGTGGATCAGTTTTCAGAAAACACCCAAAGCCATGCTCAGCAGAGCGGTCGCAGGGATTCGTGGGGACTCAATCATCATCAATTTACCAGGAAGTCCAAAAGCAGTAAAAGAATGTTTGGAGGTGATTTTAGAGCCTATAGCTCATGGCATTGATATTTTAATCGGAGATGCCAGAGAATGTGCAAGTAAATAACGCTTAAGCGTGGACAAATCGATTGATTCTTGATAAACTTTAATTGTCAGAATAATCAAACTCTTCCGAGTTAATTTTTCTAAAGTGCTGAAAGAGTACCATGAAGATTAACCAATGGGTAGACTAGGAAACTATGCTGCCTCCCGATATTTGGAAAGGAAAGGGTTAACACTGGAGTCCACTGTTATCCTGTATTATAGCAGTCCGCTATAATAACTCAACCAAATTAGAGGAGGTTTTTTCATGCAAAAATTTATACGCATCAACATGACAACTTTACAATCTACAATCACTGAAGTACCTGAAAAGTATGTTGGTTTAGGTGGTAGAGCACTTACATCGAGCTTCGTAAATGATGAAGTCATTCCTACTTGCCATGCACTTGGAAAAAACAACAAGATTATCTTTGCACCCGGTTTATTAAGCGGCACATCGGCTCCGAACTCAGGCCGTATGTCAGTTGGTGCGAAAAGTCCTTTGACAGGTACAATCAAAGAATCAAACACGGGTGGCTCTTCTTCACAAATGCTGGCTAAGTTGGGGATCAAGGCATTTGTAATCGAAGGAAAACCAGATAATACAACATTCTATGTGATCAAATTAGACATAAATGGCGTTACGATTGAAGAAGCTCCAGCTGAAATTCTTGGTGGATGCGGCAACTACGAAGCCATCAGAATTTTGGGTGAAAAATACGGCAAACATGTTGGTATCGCTTTAGCGGGTCCAGCAGGTGAATACAGAATGCCAGCTGCAAATATTTCCTTTAAAGATCCAGAAGGCAATATCAGAAGTGCAGGTAGAGGTGGTTTAGGTGCAGTATTGGGTTCTAAAAACGTCAAGGCCATCGTAATAGATGAAACAGGTGCTGGTGCGGTTCCGATCGCAGATCCTGAAGCTTTTAGAGCAGCGTCAAAAGTTTTCTCGAAAGCAATTTTAGACCATCCAGTAGCAGGTACAGGTTTGGCATTATACGGTACGGACGTATTGGTAAATATTCTTAATGAAGCTGGTGGCTTGCCTGCTAGAAACTTTACTGCTGGTAGAATTGAACACAATGACAACATCTCTGGTGAAACACTGAATGCGACAATTACTGAACGTGGTGGCGAGGGCAAGGTATCTCATGGTTGCCATAAAGGCTGTATCATCCGTTGTTCGCAGTGGTATCCAGACAAACAAGGTAAGTACATCACAAGTGGTTTTGAATACGAAACCATTTGGGGTCTAGGCGCAGACGCGGGTATAGAGGACCTCGATGCCATCGCATATATTGACCGTGCAATGGACGATGTGGGAATTGACAGTATCGAAACTGCAGTTGCTGTAGCGACAGCTATGGATGGTGGATTGATTCCTTGGGGCGATGGCAAAGCGGTTTTACAAATCGTTGAAGATATGGCGAAACCGACGCCTCTAGCTAGAATCATCGCTGGTGGTGCTGCAGTAGTTGGTAAAGTTTGCGGATTATACAGAACACCTGTCGTTAAAGATCAAGCGATTCCAGCGTACGACCCACGTGCGATCAAGGGAATTGGCTTAACTTATGCAACAACAACCATGGGTGCAGACCATACAGCAGGCTATTGTATCTCTGGAAACATCCTTAAAATCGGTGGTTTTATTGATCCTCTTAAAAAAGAAGGTCAGATTGAATATGCGAGAGCGATGCAAATAGGAACAGCAGCAATAGACAGTACGGGTATGTGCTTGTTCGTATACTTCGGTGTCGCAGATAATCCAGGTGGTTACCAAGCGTTAATTGACATGATCAATGCGCAATACGGCATCCAATTAACTTCTGATGATGTGGATGAACTCGGTAAAACCGTTCTTCGCATCGAAAGAGATTTCAACAAACGCGCTGGATTTACAAACGCTCATGACAGATTGCCAGAGTTTATGGAATATGAACCAATTGCACCACATAACGTCGTTTGGGATTTCACGCCTGAAGAAATCGATGAGGTTATGAAGTTTTAAGGAGTTATAGTAGTTTTCTGAATAAAGAATCTCCTATATAATAAATAAAATCATTTAGTTCCATGTAAAAATCATACTGAGAAGTCGGACCTAGATTTGACTTCTCAGTATTCTTTTCACCACTTGAAGCAAGTTATAAGTGTCAAGGAGGCAAGGTATGGAAAAATCAAGCACTGCACTGGAAATCAGAGGCTTCTTACAACTGGATGCTTATTTGAAAAAAAAATTTGGCAAGACACCGGTTTATCTGGAAATTGAGGCACCTTTAAGCGGCCTTGAACTTTCTAAACAACTTGAAATTGATCGAGACGATATTGAAGTCATCTTTGTTAACGGTTTTGTACAGGAAGTTGATTATATACTTAATCCTGGAGACCGTGTTGCTTTTTTACCACCGGGATGCCCTGGACCCTATAGAATCGCACTTGGCTTTTACGGTAAAAACCAAGGCAATGAGGCCAATTTCAAAATAAAAAATAAATGATAAAAATTTGAGAGGATAAGTATGAAAATAACCGTTAAGCTTTTTGCTACGTTAAGAGAAAATAGAGAAAAGATCATGACCATGGACGTGAAAGAGGGAACAACCCCGCTTGAAATCAGTCAATTAATTGAAATTCCACATGAGGATATTGCGATTATTATGATTAATGGTCGTAGCTGTGAATTGAACACGCCTTTAAAAGAAGAGGATGTCTTGGCACTTTTTCCGCCAGTGGGTGGGGGTTGATGGCTCACTAGTCATCATGCTCCGTGTTAAAAGGCTTGCTGAACAATTTTGGTGTTTAAAAAGCGATCTAAGGGGCAAATATAAGTAAAATGAAAGGACTTTGAATATGGCAAAATACAATATTTATAAAGCCAGTTTTGCGAGTGTGTATCCACTGTATATAGCAAAGGCAGAACGGAAGGGACGAACAAAATCTGAGGTGGATGAAATCATCCGTTGGTTAACGGGTTACAGCCAGGAGGAAATTGAGAGACATATCGAAATGGCAACGGATTTTGAACATTTCTTCGAGGAAGCAACAGCGTTCAATCCAATGAGTCATTTGATAACAGGTGTCGTTTGTAAAGTGAGAGTGGAAGATGTGGAAGAACCCCTCATGCAAAAAATTAGGTACTTAGACAAATTGATTGATGAACTGGCTAAAGGCAAAGCCATGGATAAAATATTAAGGAAATAGTTTCGAGTGAGCAGATGCTGCCCCGAAACTTTTTTTTATGATCATTTGTTACTTCATAAGTGTTCCCAAATTTTGATTATGAGAAGTGATGACAAAAAAACACGACTACGTGTCAAAAATACTTGACACGATACGAAACTGAGAATATACTAAAAGTGTGATAAGGAAAAATGAAATTTAGGAGGTAATTATGAATTATAAAGTGAAGCAAACGTGGACCTTGCTATTTACATTCTTAATCATTTTCAGTTTGTATCTAAAGCGTGTTCTTGGAATCTATAATCTGGAGGGGATTGCAACTTTTGAAAATGCTCATTTTTGGGCTAAGACAATGCTGGTGTACATAGGGCTTAGCATAGTTTTAATTATCATCGTTATGGTGCTGTTTAATATTATTTTGGCTATTGGGACAACTGTAAAGAATAGGATTGATGTAGAAATGGGGACCAGCGAGGAGGAAGATATCAACGATGTTTTTGACACGGTGGAAGATGAAATGGACAGATTGATCAATCTTAAAGCAGGTCAAATCGGCTATACTTTTGTGGGTCTTGGATTCGTAGCAGGGCTTATTGCCTTAACCTTTAATCAGCCTATCGGGATCATGTTAAACATCACTTTTTTAAGTTTTATGATAGGGGCTATTCTTGAAAGCATCGTGAAGATTTACTTTTATATAAGAGGTGTTTCTCATGGCTAAAATGAATATCCAAATCAGTAATAAGATCAGGCAATTGCGTTTCAATCGTGGAGAGATGACGCAACAGGAATTAGCCAAGAAAGTGGGTGCTTCAAGACAGACCATTAACAATGTTGAAAGTGGCAAATACTGCCCTTCCTTGGAGTTGGCATTTTTAATCGCTGAAGCACTGGATTCAAGTATAGAAGATGTTTTTGCTCATGAGAAAGATGAGGTGGAAAAATGAAAGTATTAGTAACTGGTGGAACACATGGCATGGGAAAAGGTGTCGCTAAAATGCTGGCATCGCTTGATCGTCAAGAACATGAGGTCATTATACTCTGCAGATCTAGTGAACTGGGTGAAGCGACGATCAGGGAATTTGAAGCGGATACGAAGAACGTGAAGACAGCCTATGTTTTATGCGATTTAGCAAGTCTTGATGATGTCAAGAGAGCGATTTTAGAAATTCAAAGTAAACATACTTATCTGGATGGGATCTTCATTAACGCGGGGATAGGCTATGCTGCGAAAAGAGTGGAAACAGTTGATGGCATGGATTCGCATTTTCAAGTCAATTATCTGTCACAGTTTATGTTAACTTTAAATCTTCTGAGCCTGCTTGAAAAATCAGAACAGGGGGCTAGAGTTGTATTTAATGCAACTGAAACGGGAGAACTATTCTGGGATGATCTGCAGATGAAGAATAAATGGGACTTTGAATCTGCAATCCATCAAGCTATGGTGGCAAAACGCATGTTTCTACTTAAACTGGATAGATTATATCAAAATAAAACGGATACAAAAGTAGCCTTCCTTGGTTTTCAAATTCATGAAACCGTGTGGACCAACCAAATCAATCTCATTCCCAAATTCATGAAAATAATGGCTACGCTTATGAACAAACTTGGAAAATTCATCACGATAGAAAAATGTGGAGAGGTAATTGCACCCTTGTTCTGTGAGGATAAGGACGCAAGTCGTGAAAAGTCAGGCAAATTTATAACTTGGAAAAAGGACAAGTTCGTGACTATAGCAGAAGATGAGGCTGTGTTAAATCAAGAACTCCAAGACCGATTATGGGAGATCAGCCTGAAACTGTGTGATGATGAATGCACAAATCAGATCGCTAAGTCCCTTTCGGCATAGTGAGGGTTATATTTCGATTTGAAGGATGCACTTCTTATATTTCAAACCAGTAAACAGGCTTCTTCTTAATAAATTTGAATCCGGCTTTCTCAACTGTACGCCTAGATGCTATGTTGGATTCAACACAATCCCATTGTGCAACAAGGCCTTTCTCCACACACATATTCACGAAATGTTGTGTCAATACTAAGGCTAATCCTTTCTGTCGATGGCTTTCGTCTGTTTCGATATCAATAGGGACTACCTTTTTATATCTGGCTGTACCAACTATTAAGGCTGCTATATAATTTTCATGCGTCGCAACATAGCCGATACTTTTCATCAAAAATTGTTCATAGGTGGCCCATGATTCTAACAATCTTTCGCTTAAAAATTTAGCGTTTTCATACTTACCAGTTTGTAAGGCTGTTATAAAATCGGAGTCTATTTGAATAATGTTATAAGGGGTCATTTTATGGTGATCATAAGGGCGTGAACTTCTATAAAAATATTCATCTTCCTGATTGATATTTTCATTTGCAAACAGTCTTAAGAGTTTTTCTTCCGTCCTCTTGCTTTCCACAGAAAACTCAAAGTAGTTCATGCCTTTACTCTTTAATTCTACAAATAATGTTTCTCTTAGAAATCTTACAAAGTCATCGTATACTGAAACATCATCAGGTTCACCCATAATCGAAAAGCCTCCGACTGCGAATGAATACACTAAAGCCAATGTTGGGTTTTCAATATGGTCAACCCACACATCACCTGTACATTCACCTGCAACAATTCCAGAATAACTCGGACTATCGTCGTATAGAATAGTTGTACATTTACTTAAATCCGTATTTATTATTTTTTCCATCACTAATCCCATCCTCACTTGTTCATCTATGTGTAATCTAATACTCTCCGTGCCTGGCATCGCCAGGCACACTGTTTTAGGTAGCTAATTAAGTGTGGTTGACCATAACTGACACGGAGAGAGTATTAAGTTAATGATTGGGTATAATACGATTATGACACTGCACTATTACTTTATTTTAAAGTTAGAAAGGCATTTCTATGACCAAGAAAGAAGAGAAAATAAAAGCATTGCAAGCTCGGATAAAAATATTGGAATCTGAACTTAAGCAAGCAAGACGTGCTCAACTAGCTGTTGATGCTGCTGGCTTTGATATTTGGGAAAATAATTTTGCAACGGGTGAATCTACTGGGACCAATTATAATTTATTCAAACAACTTGGCTATGAAGATGAAGAAATGCCACAATCTGTAGAAGAACACACCAGGGTGACTGTCACCACTAGACAGACATAATTAGCTATCTAATTAAAAATTTTAAAACTACAATCATTAGGTTGTGGTTTTCATTTTTAGTTTATAAAATAATTGACCATCGCAACTATGCCTTAATGTATAACAAATATTTGCTATAATTGTAAGTGAAACCAGTGAGAAAGAAAAGAGGTTATGATGGATTACAAGCAAATGAAGGAAACTAAGTTCGTAGAAAATCAATATTCTAATGCTCAAAATTTAGAGCTTAGAAAAGACTTTCATAGAAAATACAGTACAAATAGAGAAGGTTTAGGAAAATGGCTTGTTAGACAGTATAAGTTTAGCCCAGGCATGAAAATACTGGAACTGGGCAGCGGTAAGGGAGACTTATGGACTGAGGTTCTTGATGAGCTAATTAACAAGAAGTGTCAACTTGTACTTTCTGATTTGTCTTCAGGCATGGTTGATATTATGTCTGAAATATATAAAAATAAGCCAATTGAGGTCAAAGCAATTGATATACAATCAATCCCCTTTGAAGATGACACCTTTGATGTAGTAATAGCTAATGCAATGCTTTACCATGTTCCTGATCTAAACAAGGCTTTAGGTGAGGTAGCCAGAGTCTTAAAGCCAAGTGGTTGTTTTTATGCATCTACTTTTGGTCAAAAGGGTATTAGCCAGTTTATTGATGAGAGTCTTCAAACACTAGAACTCAGTAGTAAAAGATGTAGTGAAATCAACTTTACTCTGCAAAGTGGTAAAAATAGTTTAAGTAATCATTTTAGCTATGTTGATATAAGGGAATATCATGATGGTCTTGAAGTAAGTGATACCAAGGACCTTATTGCCTATATTCTCTCTATGACATCGATGATGGACAGTGTCATTACTAGTCAGGAAAACATCAATAAAATGACGGATTATTTTAATGGACTTAAAAACGAGTTTGGTATATTGGCGATAGCTAAGGAGTATGGTAGCTTTGTTTGTAAAAAGTAGCTTGTAAGCGCAAGGTAAAAATAAGTTGCCATCATATAGTCTCAACTTATTAGTTCTTATTCAAGTACATAATCCCATATCGTTTGATATGCTTGCCATTCTTTTTGTAAACGATTCATATCGTACTTGTCAAAGCAGGCAATGGTAGCAACTCTAAATGCTACTGCATACAATACAGACTCTTTGAAGTTAATATTACTTTTTAGTAGTTCAAGTGATGCTAGTGGTTGACTCCCCCATGCTATGGAGTCACAAATGAGAACTGCATCAGCAAAACTTTTAGGTGCAACAGCTGGTGAAAAATCAATAATTAAAGGTGCTAGTGTTTCATGAAATAAAATATTGCTACTTAAATCGGAATGAATAATTTGTAAAGCCTCATCATAAATGGGTAGTTGATTTAGTAAATGGTTGACAAAGATAGCCATATCACTAGTTGCTTCAAGACGTTCTCCCTGCCATAGTAAACGATGTGCCCTAGACCATGGATCATCTGTTTTAGGTAGAAGAGATGTTGCTATCTCTTTTAGTGCCTCATGAAAAGCATTTGAAACGAGTAATTTTTCCTTTAATCGATCATCTACTTCAAAACCTGCTTCATACATTGTAGCTCCATAACCCATAAATGAATAGTGACCATTATTTGCTTTTAAATGTTTGGAAATCCTATAGGCGGGATTTTCAAGTTGATTAAAAATCTCAGCTATTTGATTGTAGTAGGATTCATCATAAACAGGCTTTAAAACAGTCTTATCAAAAAGACGAGATTGCTCTTGGCCACCTTCAAGTGCTAAACCTTCTCCGGTTAGATGAAATGCCTCTAAAATTTTTTTAGAAATCATATGTTACCTCGGTTTCTATCGTTTCAAGTAAAATTCTGTTTTACAGGTGACAACTCGCTGCACTCGACAACTTCTAAAAACTCCCAGTGATTCTGAGAATCCTCTGAAAAAAACATTTAATCAGTAACTAATTTTGGGACAAATAATTACTATCGAAAGTGAACTTTGTTTTTAGATGATTATAACATAGAAGCAATTTTACCTGAACACCTTGAAGAGATTCAAGATGTATTGAAGGAACTACAAGGTAAAATATAGTGAAGTATTATAAAATTGAAAGTTAGATTGATTAAGATGTCAGACACCAAGAGCAAGATACAGCTAACATGAGCTTAAGTGGTATAATATCGAAAATCGACTTTACTATTCTAGTTGTATAGGTCCTCCAATCCTCTGAATAATAAATGTTGTTCGAGATGCTTTTTATTAGCGTGTTAGTAAGAATGTTGACCATTAAAAACTGGTCATGTGAGGATATTCCGATCTTTTCTTCATCCTTACACATTTGAGCATGGAAAACTTCCTTAAGTGGAACTTTGAAGTACCCAATTCTGCATAAATCTCGGCTCCATGCATCCTTTATTCTAACCAGTCCATTGGAAGTGATTAAGTGCAATTGATTCGCTTCTTTACTGTAATGAATTCTGTTAGCTCTATTCCCTTGGATGTTTCTGAAAAAGTACGGTTGATTGATACTCATTCTTACCTCCAAGAGGGGATAACTGTTATTTACTAAATGTATAGAGTTTTACATAATCATTAGTGCTTGAAACAATCACCAATTTCCTTAAGTAATCCTTCATTTGGAATATTGAATAACAAAGTCCTTGGAAATATCAATAAACCAATTTCACGGTTTAGGTAACTTAACGATTCTGCATGGTGAAATAACAGTAATGTTTTCACTTCCTACTATCGCTCTGGATACACCAGTTGCTGCAAATGAAATTGAATCATTGATCTTAATATCTTCAAATTGGATCACATTACCATCCGAATCTAAGATGCCTGTGTCATCAGTAACCCTCAACACTCGATCGATATATTTCCCATCATTACTTGTGAACTCAGTGTGTACAAAATATAAGTTGTCAAAATGGTCGATATCGAATACGAATCCTTCATGAACAGCAACCATTCTACCACCGCAATATTTACTCTCGTACTCATAACTAAGTTTTCCATCAAATGAAGGCATAGTTTTGATATTCCATATTTGAAAAGCAACACCCGAAATTAGGATGATGAGTAGTATGATCAACACGCTTTTTTTTTTGAACATTGAAATCACTCCGTCTCTGATAACTTAAGAAAGTAACTGCTTTTGAGTTCTATAATTAGTATATCAAATAATCAATATCTAAGTTATTTAAAACTCTGCTAATTTTAGAGAATCCAGAAAGATTATTTTCAAAATCATACGTATCGAGAACACCTACTATACGTACTCCATTACCAGAATAATAGTAAACAGGACCACCACTATCTCCATGATCTGCAGAAAATGTCGCTTGTACATGATCGGTATATACCCATCCATCATCTGTAGTATGTGTCCAAGAAATTGATTGAATCATTCCTGAGCTTTCATTAGTGCGGTATCCATATTTCCAAACTTGCATACCAGGTAATGGATAGGTATTGTATCCAACTATTGTTTCCCCGTTCATCAGTTGATTTGATATAGCGTATCTCCCGTTACTAGCAATAAACGCAGCATCAGATGTCATCGAAGAAGTACTCGAAAAAGTACTTGCGGCAACTGTACCCATAGTTTGAGTACCCCAATAAGTATATAAATCATGTCTATTTCCATGGCCTGAATCAATCCAACCATTAACTCCATTTCGTTCTGCTCCAATGGTAAGAGAACTATAGGCGCTGCCATTCTTAATTTTCGCACCGCCATCCACGGTACTAATCGCTGAGTCACTTACAGCTTTTTCAAACAACACGATTTCAGATTTATTATATAATTTAGAAAAAAAAGTATAATCAGAGTCCTTAAGATTGTGGACACCTACACTTATAACATTGTTAATTAAGTCTATGCTAACTGAGTTGATCTCTACTTCATCAATATTACCAGCTAACATCATTTTTTCAATGCCATTGAAAACCTTATAAAGACTCTTGATGTCATTTTTTACAACCTTGATTTTGACATCAGCGTCTTTATATATATCCTTTAAAGCCTTTTTTAACTGATTATCCTCTTTTGATATGTTAAGAATTAACGTTCCATCAACATCTAGATAAGCTCCAGCATAAAAATCTGTTTTGTCATTATCATGCTCCAATGATAATGGAATGTTTCCGAAGCCATTTGCTTCTAACAGTTCATAGACACTGATTGACTCAACTTGTTTTTTTTCAGAGGGAGTAAGAATATGCTTGTTGGAATCTGCACTACTGAACATGGTTAAAATGATAATTAAGGACAAAATAATGCTTATAATTTTTTTGAACATAAGTCACCTCGCTATAGTCGACTATTAGATATGCTGCATTGTTTAAACATTCTTATCTTAAGTACCTATTCTGCCATATTTCCTTATGTATCATCCCCCCTATCCAATGGTAGTTCTAACTAATGTGTGCAATTACTTCAATCAATCAATTAATAGCGAAAATAATAAGAAGAGTCTTCTCTTTCTTGCTTTCATGATTCTAACTTATGTTCTTTTTTATGCTTTATCACCAGATAAGACAGTGCGGGCATTTAACTATGTTTCAAAAATACTGCTAGAAGTATTACCGATTCTTGCAATGGTTTATGTCTTCATGCTTGGTTTTTCATTTATCAATGAGAAGAAGTTGAAAAAGACCATTGAAAAAGCACCTATGCTTTTAAAGTATACGCTAATGAGCCTGTTAGGCACACTAAGTCATGGTCCAATTTATGCATGGTATCCCTTCTTGAATGAACTACATGGCAAGGGCTTATCAAAAGGGACAATGGGCACATTTTTATATGCCAGAGGTATTAAATTAACACTGCTTCCCATGTTATCTCGTTCTTTGACTTTAAGTTCGCAGTCATACTCACAATTACAACACTAATCTTCTCTGTCGTGCAAGGGGTAATAATTGATATTACTTGCGTAGTTGAAAATAGAGTTGAACAAGGATCGAACACTTGATTTTGCAAGTCTATCAATAGGAGCATTGAGAATCACTGAGGAGGAACACGTATGCCAAGAAAAAAGTCAAAAAGGTCGATAAGTTTTGTACCAAAACACAATAGAGTTGACGGCCAATGCTGTGAATCAGAAAGTATTGCAATATCTTTAGAAGAACTTGAGGCAATTCGTCTTTCAGACCTTCTATTTTATGATCAATCAAAAGCTGCAGATGAGATGGGTATCTCACGTGGTACACTACAAAGGATTCTAAAGTCTGCCCAAGAAAAAGTCGCAAAATCAATTCTACTAGGCGTCACCTTGGATTTTACAAAAGGGAACTCTGTAGAAAAAGAGCAGACTTTAGGTATGAGCAATCCTCTTACTCTTGCAATACCACTTGTTAATGGACAAGTCTCAAAACACTTTGGTAAGTCTGATCAGTTCTTCATAGCAACAATTCAAGAGGGAAAGATTATCCATTCCATATCGGTTGAAAATGATTGGCACGAAAGAGCTGTTCAGTCATTCAGTTTACTGAGTCATGGCGTTTCAATCGTTTTAGCACAGCACATGGGTGAAAGAGCTAAAGAGGTACTGGCGGCTTATGGTATCAACGTACACTTTGTCAATTCCGTCAGCCCAGATGATATCATCACGGAATTTATCAGCACGATATTGCAACCGGAATAACAAGTAGAATCGGTGCCAGATACTCAGGGCTTCACTGAACTAGCAGCCAAAATTGTAAGGTGAGGAGTCATGACCATTGAATCTACAATCGTGTTATGAAAAACGATTAACCTTCTTTGTAGTATCGTTTAGCTAACCTGGCAAATGTATGGAGAAAAATTCAAGAACAGAAGTGAGTAATTGAACGTCTACTCACTTCTGTTTTTTGTTATTGTTTAGTTTCTATTTTAGTTCTATTTTAGTTTTGCTAAGTTCACGCCAACAGCTGTGAACCTGTCTCTGTCCTCTGTTGTGGGAACCCATAGCACTTTTTGTCCTTCGTCAACAAGTTCAAAACCGGATGCCGTCAGGTGTTCGTTGATGAGTTTTACGGATTCACCGCTCCAGCCATAACTACCAAAGGCGAGTGCCTGTTTATTTTTGAAACGTAAGCCTTTTATCATTTCTAGAACTGCTGCCATATTTGACAATATCCCTTTATTGATTGTCGATGAGCCTACAAGAATCATTTTTGATTTGAACACTTCTGTGATGATATCGTTATGGTCTGTTGTGGCTACGTTGAACAACTTGATGGTCACATCATTATCGGCTTGCTTGATTCCTTTAGCTAGAGCCTCACCTATGGCTTTGGTTGCGCCCCACATGGTGTCGTATAAAATGGTGATTTGGTTTTCCTGATAATTATCAGCCCACTCTAAGTATTTTTCAACGATTTGAGTAGGATTGTCTCTCCACATGATGCCGTGAGACGGGCAGATTTTATTGACCTCTAGATTAAAGTCCAATACTTCATGAATTTTTTTTACGACGAGCGGGCTGAAGGGCGTTAGGATGTTGGCATAATATTTAGTGGCTTCTTGGAACAGTTCAGCCTGGTTCACTTTATCGTTATACATATGCTCAGATGCATAGTGTTGTCCAAATGCATCGTTACTGAATAGAATGGCATCTGAGGTATAATAGGTGAACATGGAATCCGGCCAGTGAAGCATGGGTGCCTCTACAAAGACGAGTTGACCTGACCCTATATCTAGAGTGTCACCTGTTTTAACTTCTACGAAGTTCCAATCTTGGTGATGGTGGCCCTTTAATGACTTAACACCATTAGAAGTACAGTAGATAGGCGTATCAGGGATTTCTCTCATAAGTTCGATAAGACCGCCGCTGTGGTCGATTTCTGCATGATTTGCGATGATGTAGTCGATTGTTGTGATGTCGACAACCTTTTTAAGGTTTTTTACAAATTCTTTTGAGAAGGGTAGCCATACCGTGTCGATCAAGACGGTTTTTTCATCTTGAATCAGGTAGGAGTTATAGGACGATCCTTTGTGTGTGGAATATTCCTCCCCGTGGAATTTTTTAAGATCCCAGTCAATCTGGCCTACCCATGTAACTTTATCTGTAATTTTAAACATAGTATCTCCTTTCGGCTAAAAGCGTCTGAACAGCACGTTGTTTTCAGTGTGAACATGTTGGTACATATCACTTTCAAGCTGTTCCAGCTTTTTATAGGTTAGTTCATATGTGTAACAGGCGTCTTCAGGTAAGGCGTAGTGGTTTGTTATTTCCGCTAATTTGTGAATAGCATCGCCTGCAGCATCATGTTCGTGTTCAAGAGAGTCGATCACGTTTTTAACCGTGCTAAAATCGCCAGTTCTAATCTGTGGAAAAAGTTCGCGTTCTTCTTTTACAAGATGGGATTCCAACTCTAGTTTTAGAGCCCCGAATAAGGAGTGGACATCAAAAAGTTCCGGGTGATTTTGTCCGTGGACATCGATTAGTTTAAATAACAATGCACTGATCACTGGCAGTTCATCTCGTAAGTACTTATGGTGGTTTTCGATGATTCTATCGATTAACGCTTCATTGGTGAGTTCTGAAAGTTTTTGAGTGGACTCACCGCTTGCTTCAATTTGCTCAAGTCGATTGAGAAGTGCCTGGTAGACCTCTGTTTCATCGGCCTTGGCGTCCTGGATAGCTTCTATTATGCTTTTGTGACCACCGCAGCAAAAATCGACTTGGTATTTCATATATGTCGGTGCTAGACCGGGGTGTTCGGTGATGCTGTCACCTATGTTCATTGTCAATTCAAAGTTTTTCATGTTGACCTCCTTGTTTTGTGTTGTTGTTAGCTTTACTATAAACCATTTGAAAGCTGAATCATGTGATTCAAGTCACAAGGCAATCATTTATACTTGTGATGCGATATGATAGTATGAAGTTGTAGGATGCAAGAGAAGCAACTATCGATAGTGAAGGTGGTATTATGAAAAAATCAAGCGAATTCAACATACATCATGGTTGTGTCACATGTGGTCACAAGTTGTGCGCGCAGAAGGTGTCGTTGTTTGAAAATCTGACTCATGAGCAACTGGGCAAAGTCATCAACCTGATTGATAGAAAGTTTTATAAAAAGGGAAGCGTCATTTTTAGCGAAGGACAGCCGCTCAGTGAGTTATACATTGTGAATTCTGGAAGCATAAAAATTTCTGTCATCAATCAAGAGGGAAAAGAACAGATACTCTATATTTTGCATGATGGGCAGTTTATAGGTGATTTGACTTTACTAAAATCGATTGATGCTGCATTTACTGCAACCGCTTTAGCTGATACCCATGTCTGTACCATTACAAACGTGAGCTTTTGGGAGCTATTAAGCAGCAGCAAGGACATTCTAATCAGCACCTTGGCATATGCGCATGATCGTATCAATTCTCTTGAAAAACTCGTTCAAGCGGTATCGACAAATGAAGCGGACCAGCGACTGCTGTATTTGTTGGATCAGTTGGCTGAATCAAGCGGCGTTCAAACAAAAGATGGTGTAGTGATCAATCTGAATATCGGAAGGGAAGATATGGCTAATTTTGTGGGTGTGAGTCGTGAAACCATTAGCAGAAAACTATCGCAACTAAGTAAAAAAGGAAAAATCGAGTTAATTGATCAGAAAACGATCAAATTGCTTTATTGATCGAGTCGATCTAGGAAGAATACACGGGTGACAAAAAAAGACAAGTCCACTTTACTGGCTTTGTCTTTGGTTAGCGAATTGCTTACTTTATCAACAACCTCAGGAGCTGGCATATACCAGCTCCTTTTATTTATTATCGAGACATATGCAGATAAGATATGTTACTTTGAACTCAAATATCCTTGTTTCTGATCCAGAAGAAACTTAGTGCGACTGATGTACCGATCAGTAGTACAAATCCTAGTACATAAAGCACATAAAACATTGGACCTAATTGAGATTCAAATTTGTCGATTAGTGCCATTCCTACAGGGAAAAGGCCTCTTCTATCCAGCATCATTGCAGCTTTTATTTTATCTTCAAGCATGATAAGTCCATAGCTATAACTCACCGCCATCAAGCCTAACACGATTCTCACCCCGATATTCAATCCATATTTAAACAGTATGGGGTATGAAACGGATACAATCACTGTGATAGGTGTTAGAGAGAACAGTATCCCTTTAACACTGATGAGGTTGTTTAAATCTAAAAAGGCTTTTGGATCAAATAAGCTAACAGCCCAAGTGATTATTGTTACAACAATCACCATGCTAATGCCAAAGAAGTAGGTCGACAAGTATTTGCCAACAACGAGTTCTTTTCTTGAAATCGGCAAACTGGCAATGTGAGGGGTAAGCGTATGGTCTCCAAGAAAAAGGATAACACCACTAAACGCAGGCAAGTAGATCAATAAAAAGCCCACGAGACCATCGATGGCATTTAGTATAAGGGTCATGTAGCTATAAATGGCCATGATGGCAATCAGTATATAGAAGAAGCTGCTATACGCTCTAAAATCCTTTTGAATAAACTTAATCATCTCATTCACCGATATCCTTTCTATTAAAGCATAGAATAGATAAACTTACCGATAGCAAGGTGTAGATAATTGAACCGGTAAAAATGGCACGCATGAATTTAATTTTTCCGAACTGATCTATTTTTTCACTTATTAATCTAGTGAGTACAGGGAAAATTTCTTTTTCGCTGTAGTAATAAGCAGTGTCGATTGTTTTTTCGAGATAAACTAGACCGATTAGGATCGCTAAAGCAAGGGCGCCATACAGGAGCATCAACACAATGCTACCTTTACGAGTGGCGAAGTTGAAATAAATTGGTAGTGTCAATCCACTTAAAACTATGGTAGGTAATAAGCAAATTAAGATCCCTTGATAGGAAATAAAGGGTTTTAATAAAACGCCTTCAGTTACAATGAATTCGGTAACAAGATAGCTGAAGAGTAGTCCAATTAGAATCATACTTAATGACACAGCGTATCCGAACAAATACTTCGACAGAATATAATCCCGTCTTCTAATCGGCAGTGCGTTCATTGTGATTTGATAAGGCTGGTCCATGACTACGATAAGTGTTGGAAAAATCATGGGGTACATTATAATGGCTATCATCGTCATGGTGCCATTGTAGTCTATGAAAAGGCCGAACGACATCATCAGCATGATGAAACTAAGTTGAAAATAGATGATATGAGAAACGCTGAGCCATTCTCTTTTTAATTGTCTAATCATTGTAATCACTGCTTCTTTCGTAGAAGTACATCACTTGCTCAAGAGTAGGTACTTCTTCAATATCCCACACTTTATGAGTGATCTGGTCTGATTTGACTAAGGCCTCATAGTTATAGGGGGTCACTTTAGAACCTAACATGATTTCTTGAACATCCTTTGGTATTTGGTTTCCTTGTCCCTTAACGAGTAGATAGGAAGACATGACCTGGTCTAGTGTGTTTGAAAATTCTATTGATCCATTTCTGATATAGGTGATGTAGTCTGCTATTTTTTCTGCGTCGGTTGTGATATGAGTAGAGAACAGTACAGAGGTTTTTCCGTTTTCAATCACCGATTGAAGGATCTCAAGAAATTCTGTTCTGAAAACAGGGTCCAATCCTGATGTTGGTTCGTCAAGTATGAGTAATTTAGCGTTATGAGACAAGGCGATTGCTAAGGAAAACTTGAGTTTCATTCCACGTGACAGCTTTTT
This sequence comes from Fusibacter sp. A1, assembly GCF_004125825.1. Classification (NCBI taxonomy): domain Bacteria; kingdom Bacillati; phylum Bacillota; class Clostridia; order Eubacteriales; family Fusibacteraceae; genus Fusibacter; species Fusibacter sp. A1. The sequence continues at coordinate 98,327 of NZ_QQWI01000012.1, forward strand.
AAAACGATATGAATCCTTAAGTCTGAACTTTTTTAAGTACTCATAAAAGAGTGCATCATTCCATTCTTTGTAAAAAGGAGAAATAATCTTTTTGATTTTCTTTAGTGAAAAATCATAGTACTTAGGTTCGTCAAACACAAAACCGATGTGTTCTCGTAATGCCTTTCCGTCTTTGATAGGATGAAGACCCAGTATGGAGATATCTCCATCATCATAGTGATAGAGTCCCATCATAATTTTTATTAGCGTTGTTTTGCCAGCACCATTTGACCCTATGAGACCCATGATATAGCCCTCGGGCAGGGTCAAGGATACTTGATTTAAAGAAAACTCGGGAAATGTCTTTACAAGATTGTTGATCTCAATGACATTCATACTTATTCCTCCTCCCAGAGTAACGAAATGATTTCTAAGACATCCTTTTTGCCGACACCCATGATTTTAAACTCAGCAATTGTGTGATACAACTGCTCTTCAACGATTTGGCGTTGCTTTTCCTGAACTCGCTCTTGACTTTGGCCCACCACATATGAGCCCTTGCCGCCGATTGTGTAAAGATATCCTTGAGTTTCTAGATCATCATATGCACGTTTAACTGTGATGACACTCACACCTAAGCTACGGGCGAGTGATCGAATGGATGGCAGTTGTTCTCCATCTGTCAAACTGCCTTTTAGAATCTGTTCAATCAGTTGCGTTTCGATTTGCTCATATATCGGCTTTTTTGAGGTATTTGTAATTACAATGTTCACAATAAAGCCTCCTGTATTAAGTGTACATATTGTCTATATACAGTATATACCCATAGTTCAGTTCTTTAATCAACTATTAATAAGATGTAAAGAACCATAGGTAGCCTATTAAGTATCCCTGTGAGTTAGGTAACTTAGCTTCACTTAATGGTACTTAAAGTGAGTAAAATCAAATGACAGGGGTAAATAACACTAGAGGTGATTATTTTGAGAACAAGACTCAGAATCTACATACCAATATTGATGGTTATGTTACTCATTACGAGTATTTTTTTTGCTGCATTTTTCGTACATGCTGAAGAAAATCCGCTAAATGTTTTAATCTTAAATTCTTACAATGATCAGTATAAATGGACGGTGGATACCTTAAAAGGGATAAGAGAGACTATAAGTTCAACAGGATTTGATGTTAATGTAAGAATAGAGTATATGGATGGTAAAAACATTTATAGCGATGATCATAATCAAATGTTATATGAGTTATATAAACTTAAGTATGCTGATGTTAATTTTGATGCGATCATCACCACTGACGACTACGCTTTTGATTTTCTTCTTGAGTATAGAAATGAACTATTTGCTGATACGCCTGTATTTTTCTGTGGAGTTAATTCGCTCGAACCCTATGCTGAATATGATCTTGAAAACATTTACGGTCTAGTCGAAGACAACTCACTCATTGAAACAGTTGATGTAGCCCTAAAGCAAAACCCTAAGTTGAAAAATATCAATATTGTAGTTGATTCAAGCATATCAGGATTATCAACACGTCGAGAAATGATAAAAGATATTGAGGAATATGACAAGGAACTAAAATTCAACTTTGTAGAGGGTGACACTCTTATGGAAATCCAAGCGACTATAAGAGGTATGTCTGATGACGAATCCATAGTTATTGTCGCCTTTTATAGTATTGATAATAAGGGAACTGCATATAATTCTCAAGAAGATGTAACTAAAGCTATCGCTGATGCCTCTTCTGTACCGGTGTATGGCTTATGGTCTTTTAGTTTTGAACATGGTATTGTTGGTGGCAAGCTTGTTTCGGGGTATTCACACGGTGAAAAAACTGCGAAACTCATGCTGGACTTCATAAATAATCATCAGCTGAAGAGTAAAATATATAGTGATGGTACGGATTCGAATATCCATATGTATGACTATAATGAATTAACTAAATACGGACTAGATGTCAACTTGCTTCCTAAAGGAAGCATCATCATAAACCAACCAGAATCATTCTATGAAAAGCACAAACATGTCATTTTGGTTAGTTTTGCAATTATCTTCTTGCTTGTCATCTATATCATTATTTTGAGAACGCAGATCACAACCGCTTCAAAAAAAATTGAGGAAACTCAGATGTCTCTTATGTTGGCGGAAAAAACAAGTGCACTGAGTGTGCTTATGAATGGTATTGCCCATGAAATGAACACTCCTCTTGGGAACTGTATTATGGTTGTCTCCTATTTGGAGAGGGTAAACGAAGAGATCAAAGAAAAATATCAGAATACGTCTCTCACTAAATCCGATTTAGCTGAAAACATACATCTTATTGAGGATTCTTGTAAAAGACTTTCTTTAAACTTAGGTAAAGCGACAGAACTTGTTGAATCATTCAAAGCGATATCAGTTCAGCATGAGACTGTAAGTAGTAGAATGTTTAATTTTAAAAGCTATATGGAGGAAGTGCTTTTATCGCTCGATGTCTTTTCTAACCAATCCAACTACACACTAGAGTTCAACTGCCCTAATGAATTGTACATTTTCAGTAAGCCTGGATACTATTATCAAATTTTTTCGAACTTGATTTCCAATTCAGTGGAGCATGGCTTTAAGGATATGGATAAAGGCCATATTGTGATCAATGTCGGTATGGATGGCGGAGACTTGGTCGTCGAGTATTTTGATAATGGTAAAGGTGGAGATAAAGTATGCAAAACAGTTTTCGATCCATTCTATTCAAGTAAACGAGGTAGCGATCATTCAGGACTAGGTATGTATAACGTGTACAATATCGTGTCTTCTCAAAACGGAAGTATCGAATGCTCCTCAAAAGAAAACGAAGGAGTTAACTATATTATCAGAATTCCACAGGCTTAAAAAAATACCGATTTATACGGAAACGTAACAGAAAGATGTGAAAACTGTGATTGCTGTCACAGTTTTTTTGTTTGTTCTCCAGTATACTCACCTTAAGCTAAGACAATACTTTGGATATGGAGGCAACGATGAAAGCATGGACAGCGTTTAATAAAGGTGGATGGCAGTCGGAAATAAGTGTCAGGGACTTTATTGTATCGAACTATGAGGAATATACTGGCGATGAAAGCTTTTTAGCATCTAAAACGGAGAAAACACAGACCTTATGGGATAAGTGTGAGGTACTGATAAAAGAAGAGATTGAAAAGGGCATCATCGATATCGAGACAGCGGTATTTTCAGGAGTCGACGCATTTGAAGCTGGGTACATCGACAAGGAGAGCGAAGTCATCGTGGGACTTCAGACCGATGCGCCGCTAAAGAGGATTGTCAATCCTTACGGTGGTTTTAGAATGGTTGAGGCGTCACTCGATGCCTATGGCTATTCGCTTGACGAAACTATGAAACAGCATTTTACTTCTTTTAGAAAAACGCATAATGAAGGCGTGTTTGACGCTTATACCCCCAAGATGAAACAGGCGCGTTCGGTAGGTTTGTTGACAGGCCTTCCTGATGCGTACGGAAGAGGACGGATTATCGGCGATTACCGCCGCGTCGCGCTTTATGGAGTAGACTTTCTGATTAAAAATAAGCAAGATGACTTAGCACATCTGCTCAATCGGGCGATGGATGAAAAAACAATACGTTTAAGAGAAGAAGTTAACGAGCAAATCAGAGCGCTTATCGCTTTAAAGAATATGGCAAGAACCTATGGCTTTGACCTTTCAAAACCGGCTGAGTCGGCTAAGGATGCTGTTCAGTACTTCTATTTTGCCTACTTGGCCGCCATTAAGGAGAACAATGGGGCGGCGATGAGTTTAGGCAGAAACACCACGTTTTTAGACATCTATATCGAAAGGGATATAAAATCGGGTGTACTGACTGAAGAAGGAGCACAGGAGCTCATCGATCAGCTCGTCATCAAGTTGAGACTGGTCAGACATTTGAGAACGCCGGATTACAATACTTTATTTGCAGGCGATCCGACGTGGGTGACAGAGGCTATCGGTGGTATGAACGACAATGGTAAGAGTCTTGTGACTAAAACGGCGTACAGGTTCCTCCACACCCTCACCAATTTGGGTGCGGCGCCGGAACCGAATATGACGGTACTTTGGTCTGAAAACTTACCTGAGGCCTTTAAGCGATACTGCATGAAGATGACAACGCAAACGGGTGCCATCCAATATGAGAACGACGACTTGATGCGCCCACTGTACACGGATGATTACGGTATTGCCTGCTGTGTGTCGGCAATGACAATCGGTAAGCAAATGCAGTACTTCGGTGCGAGAACCAACATGGGTAAAGCGCTGCTTTATGCGCTTAATGAGGGTCATGACGAGTTAAAGACTACGCGAGATGGCGAACCTGTCAAAATTGTCGATGGAGTAAAAGCGCTTAAGAGTGACGTGTTGAATTACGATGAGGTGATGAGCCGATTTAAGTATGTGATTGATGATGTTGCCGGACTCTATGTGGATACGATGAACATTATCCATTATATGCACGACAAATATGCTTACGAAGCCGTTCAAATGGGGCTTCATGACACGACTGTGCATCGACTGATGGCATATGGCATGGCGGGCATATCACTGGTGGCGGACTCCTTAAGTGCGATCAAACACGCTAAAGTCACCGCTATCAGAAACGAAAAGGGCATAACAACCTCGTTTTCAATCGATGGTGAGTATCCACAATACGGAAACGATGATGATCGTGTGGACGAGCTTGCGATTGAAGTGGTCGAGTACTTTATGGACGCGCTGAAAAAACATGTTCCTTATAGAGATTCAGAGCAAACGATGTCGCTTCTGACAATCACATCGAATGTGGTTTATGGTAAAAAGACCGGTGCGACTCCTGATGGACGTTTGGCAGGAGAACCTTTTGCTCCGGGTGCGAATCCTATGCACGGACGAGACAATATGGGAGCGCTTGCTTCCCTTAATACGGTTGCGAAGCTTCCCTATGAGGCTTCGTGCCGGGACGGGATATCAAATACGTTTTCAATTGTTCCTGAAGCACTTGGAAAAGAAGACGAAACACGATTTATGAATTTAGCGGGAATCCTTGACGGTTACTTTTCGCAGGGGGCTTTTCACTTAAATGTCAATGTCCTTTCTAAGGAGCTGCTTATTGATGCAATGCATCACCCTGAAAAGTATCCGACACTAACGATCAGGGTGTCGGGATATGCGGTTCACTTCAATCGGTTGACTAAAGAACAAAAGATGGAAGTAATCAATAGAACGTGCCATACGGCTTGTTAGGAGGCATCATGAACACTGGGAGAGTCTATAAAATTGAAACGATGGGACTGCTTGATGGACCTGGAATTAGAAGCGTGTTCTTTCTTGAAGGCTGTCCTTTAAGGTGCTCCTACTGTCATAATCCGGAATCACAGACTTGCAGAGTCGGCACGCCTGTGTACAGTCCAGATGAGGTTGTACGCATTAGTAAAAAGTATTTGCCCTATTACAAGCGAACTGGTGGCGGCGTCACTTTTTCGGGTGGGGAGCCACTCCTTCAAGGGGAGTTTTTGATAGAGACGTTAAAGACACTAAAAAAACAAGGAATCCATACAGCAATTGACACTTCGGGGATTGGAAATGACAGATACCACGACGAGGTGCTACGAAATGTGGATTTGGTGATTCTGGATGTCAAAGCGTTTAGCGAAAGCAAACATCGTGCATTAACAGGTGTTTCACTATCAGGGCTTGAGGCGTTTATAGCGAAACTTACTAAGTTCAAGGGTCAGATCTGGATCAGGCATGTCATGCTGCCCGGGGCTACCGATTCGACTGAAGCGATGGATCAACTGCTTGAAATCATTAGTCCGCTAACGAAATTGATTGAAAAAATCGAGATTTTACCGTATCATAAACTTGGGGATGATAAATATTCTCAATTGGAGATAGAAAATACCCTGTTGGATATGTCTGAAATGGATAAGAAAATAGCCAAGGGATATGAGATATACGCCATGTGTGCGTTACTTAACAAACGAAAGCAGTGTCTGTTGACAGAAGCTGTTTAGTGAGGAGTTTAATATCGATACGTGTAAAATATCTAAAGGATTATGTAGGGATTGTACCCATACCCACTGCTTAAGCAGTATACCGCTATTTGAGAACTTATCGGACAGCGAGGCCGAGCTTGTCGCTGAAAGTGTGTTTACCATGCGGTATAAAAAGGGTGACAAGATATTCAGTTCAGGCGATGAGGCCAATAAGCTTTATATCGTCTGCACAGGAAAAACAAAGGTGACAAAGTACACTCAAGATGGAAAAGAGCAAATCATCTACATCCTCACATCTGGGGATTTTATCGGTGCGTTCAACCTCTTGAAAAAAGACAAATTCGATTTTGATATGATCGCCTTGAAGGACACTACAATCAGCGCTCTTGAGAAGGACGCTTTCGATAGGCTGATCTTGCTTAATCCAAGTATTACTTTGAAAGTGCTTGAAAAGGCCTATGAACGAATCATGAAGGTGGAACGTCTGGCTGAAAGGCTGGCGCTCACAAGTTTAGACCAGCGCGTTGCGTCCATGCTGTTGAATTTTGCAGATGAGATAGGCAAGCCGACCGAACAGGGAATTGTACTTGAGCTGTCGATGAATCAAGAAGAATTGGGCGCTTACGCAGGCATTACAAGAGAGACCATCAGTAGAAAACTGAATCTGTTCCAAGAAAACCAGTGGATTGAACTTGTTGGGACAAAAAAGGTGATCGTGAAAGACGTAAATGCCTTACGGAACGCTTTTAACTAAGTAGAGTTCAATCACCTGCGTAGTAATCTACTTCTCTTCCACTTAAATAGAATCTACGATCATAAAAATCGACTTCGCTATCAAAGTGAAGTCTTTTTTTATAGGGTCACTCTATTACATTTGCCTTAAAATCCACCATTAAGTGACATAGTTTAGTAGAATAATAGTAGTTGGTTTCATAAGACTTTCTTATGTGATCGATTTCAAGCGGTTGTTCAAGGAGGGGTGTAGATGCAAAAAATGTATATGAATTTGAAGGTAGGCAATATCGAAAAATCTAGAAGTTTTTATAAGGGGCTCGGGTTTGATGCAATAGAAATGTATAACACTGAAAAGTCCAGCGTCTATCGTATGCTTGATGATTGCTTCCTTATGGTTTATGAAACCGGCGCGCTTGATCACCACAAAAATATCCCAGGTGTAGACATGAAGACCTATCAAAACTCATCCTTTTCACTGGCTGCAGACAGCATTGCTGAAATTGATGAGATGATAAATAAAGTAAAAGCCTTGGGTGGACATGTTTATCCTGAACCCATTGACAATGAGTTCATGTACGGGCACGGTTTTGTCGATATGGACGGCAATATATGGGATTTGTTTTTGTTTAAAGAGACAAAGGATAAGGTGTAGATTGCAAAACGCCTATCGTAAGTTTTTCAGCTAATTAATACTTTTTCGATTAATCAGCATAGACTTCATGGCAGTTTCCATCAGGGTCGGCAAACATGGCAGTTCTTTGACCCCAAGGCATATCGTGTGGGGCTAAGATGGCTGTGGCACCCTTATCGATCAATTCTTTATAGGTTGAATCGACTTCTGTTTTTGTAGCAACCCAAAATGCGAGTTCAAAACTTTTGCCTTTTCTTTCTTCAAGAAATGCCTCATGTTTTGTTAACTCATACATAAGTTCTTTTGAACAGAGAGCGATTCTCACGCCATCATGAATTAGTTCGATATAACCGCCACTTTCATCCTCTGTTGTAAAGCCCAGCACATCTTTATAGAATGTCAGCATTTCTGTTAGATTGTCTGTGAGTATTGAAATTAGTTTGATTGATGGTCGCATATATGCCTCCTGGTTAATTTGGTAAGATGGGTTTATGTATATTATACCATTAATCCAAAATACAGTTAATGAAGTCAAGACGAATAGTTGACTACAAAGTAGATCAGGTTCTTCACAAACCTTCTCGTTTTTAGGCAAAGTTTAGTTTGAATCAAACTCTACATATGATTTATAAGTAATTAAGGTTAAACTGAAATCATACAAGATTAGGAGGATAGGATCTATGAAAATACATACATCAAGCTATTGGCAAAATGAACAAGTCGTACTAAGGGCGATGGAACCAGAGGACTGGCAAGCTGGATTTGACAGCTATTTTGACTCGGAAGCTAGAAGAATGCTTCAGTATCAATTGGAACTGCCTATCACTGAGAAAAAGGCACAAAGTGATACTGAATATTTTTCATACTTTAATCAAGAGTCTGGCAGACTCATGTTCACCATCTTAAACAAAGAAGGTGACATTGTAGGGGCTGTCAACCTAAACAGCATCGATGAAAGAAATGGACTTTTCAGCATTGGCATGCAGATTTCTAGCGGGCACAGGGCAAAAGGCTATGGCACAGCAGCGATGAAGATTTTGCTCGACTATGCCTTCAATGAAAGACGACTGCATAAGTTTAACGTTTCGGTGATTGACTACAACATCGGCTCAGCTACGATGCTTCAAAAGGTCGGCTGTCAAAAGGAAGGCGTCCGTAGAGAGGTTATCTATATGAAGGGAAAACACTACGATGAAGTCTTATACGGACTAACGGCAACGGATTTTAACGACAGAGCGAGATAATGAAAAAGGAGGTTCTTATGGCAGTAGTAGAAGTCACTATCGTCCCGCTTGGTACTGCGGATACCAGCGTAAGCAAATACGTTGCCGATTGCCACCGGATTGTAACTGAGCAAAGTGAGATCAAGTATTTACTGACCCCTATGGCTACAGTACTTGAAGGCGATTTGGCCACTATCATGGAGCTAATTGCAAAAATGCATGAAGTCCCGTTTGCTAGTGGTGCCAAGCGTGTATCGACATCCATTAAAATAGATGATAGGCGCGATAAGATAGGAACTATCGATCAAAAGCTGAAGTCTGTTGAGGAGAAACTTTGAATTTGACTTGTGCCTTTTGTATTGACTCATTATATTGTTGGAGACTGATTTATGTTTATAGAAACGGAACGCCTTGTTCTACGTAAGTTTGCGAATGATGATTTTGATGATTTTTGCGAGTTCGCGATGGACGATGAGATGTGCAAAATGATGGGCAGAAATCTGATGTCAACAAAAGACGATGCCCGTTGGAATTTTGAGTGGCTTAAGGATAAGGAAGAACGGGGTTATGTACTACAGTATAAGGATACGGGTAGAGTGATTGGCAATCTTACCGTTGGTGGTGTCCCGAAAGAACTTTTGGGACTTGAGGAACTAAAGGACAAGATTGGTAGAAGCATGTCCTTCTCGATTTCTAAAAGCTATCAGCATAAGGGGTTGATGTTTGAGGCGGTAAGCGCCGTTATTAAGCATCTATTTGAACTAGAGGGGATGGACTACGTTCAGTGCGGTCATTTTCCTTTTAATATCGCTTCTGAAATGCTTCAAAAGAAAATGGATTTCAAGTACCTTACAACGCTAAGGTTTGTAGATGAAGGAATAGAGGTTGTTTCTGTTGAAAACATCCTCTGGAACAGCATGAAAAAGACTTCACTTTAAAGTGAGGTCTTTTTTTGTGCGATTCTGGGTACTATAATAGGGTAAGCTGTTGAATAAACCTTTTACTATGACGATATGTATTGGAGTTGATAGTATGAAACAAAAAGCGTTACTACTTGCAGCACTGATTGTGATTGCCTTATTGACCCTGACTGTGAGTGCCGATCCGGTTGACCCCTTGGACTTTTGTATCGGTGTCGACCATCCTCCCTTTGATCAGACCTATGCTGGGGACGGCTACTCTTATCTGCGGCTTGGTCTTACCATGCCACTGGAGTATTACGAGGAGGGGACAGAGTTTACAGGTGAGCTAAGCGGAAGCGGTGCTTCACAGACGCTTGTTGGCACACTAGATGCAAACGGGCAGTTGTTCTTTGCTTTTCCTTTGTATTCTTACGGATCCTATGCGGTAAACGTCATTGACGACGCAGGCGCTACGGTCTTTATAAATGACGTGTTGGTTGATGCTTCTGAACCGGAGTGCGACCCCGATTCACTTGCCGTGTCTCCTCCTAAAGCGACCGAGGCTCAAACGACTGTTACCACTGAGCAAGTGACAGAATCGGAAGAAACCACTCAAACCGAAGCGACACAATCTGACGTAACAGAAACACAAGAAGTTACTGTCGAAACTACCCAATCAGATGCTGAAGAACCAGGTGGGATTGTGTGGTGGCCGGTGATTCTTGTCGGTGGGGGGGGGCTGATCGCTATTATCGGTATGCTGATTTTGCTAAAACGAAATTGTGAAAAGGAAAGAAAAGCTTGGCTTGCTGCCTCAGAGAATGCATCTGCTGCAAGTGAAGCCGCTAGGAAAGCCGAAGAAGTTGCTGAAAAGCTATCCGATGAGAGAGAACAGCTCGAAGAAGAGCTTGATGATATCAGAAGAACGTATCCGAGCGCAGGACGAGAAGGTGGGGATGAAGCTTGGATTGAAATGGACGGCCACCGGATTACAAGCAGAGATGTGGCGATGAGGCGTGAAGAAGAACGTGCGGCATGGGACGAGTACCGCAGTGACCCCAATAAGGATTCCGCAGAAGAACTTGTGGAAGATTGGGAAGAGGCAGCGACACCGCAATCTGAGGAAGAGCGTCGTGAACTTGATAAAGAAGCTACGGAGTTAAAAAAAGCGATCAAGGCAGCTAAAGAGGCTGAAAATAGAGCGATTGATCAAGTCAAAAGTGCGAAAGAAAAAGAAGAACAGGCGATCAAGGCCGCGGATAATACACGCCGTGCTTACGAGGAGTGTATGAAAGCCGCACTAGCGCCACCAAAACCAGAAACCGGCACTACTCCTGGACCGACTGGTGGTGCTCCTACAGGCGGTCCAAGCGTTGCTACCGGTAAGGATGAAAGACCGTGTTGTAATGATGACGATCCACCACAAGAGCGAAACAGAAAAAATTTAGGTAGAGTAAGCATTCCTGTCAGGTTGGAAGTCACTCTTGAAGGGGGCGGAGCTCATGAGGGAGCGGTTGCCGCCAACGACATTAGCGGACAGCTTGCTGATGCGTCTGAAGCCCTTGGTTGGATCAGTAAACTGATGGATGTTAAAGGGATAGGTGAATCCCTCGTGCGTGATGGTGTGGGGTGGTCGCTGCTTGGAGCCGCCGGTCCGCCTGCAGCCGGTCAGGCGCTAGACATACCTGTGCCTACTTCGCCAGGACAGCTGGCGGTTGACACGCTTTCAATTTTAGGCAAGATATCAAGTGTCATTATCGGAAAGGTTCCTGAACTTCAGGAGCGTAGATTACCTGATTGTGATGTTTCGGCATCGATAGCAAATAATGTCTTTAAGGCGGAGTGTGTTGAGATATGGGTGTGCAGAAACGGACAATGGGTTAAAGACAGGTCTAGATTTACCCTTACACTGATCAGTAGGAGCAAGGGACGCATGACGAAGCGCCGCGCCTTAACGTGGGCCCAGGCTCAACTGCAGATTAGACAGTATGAACGGATATACAGAAGTCGACTTTCAAGAGCCCTTGACAGGCTTGCCGAATTGGAAGCGGGGTGTAGGTAATGCCAATGACGCGGTTTAAACGCTGTAGAAGTTGCCGCAGAAGACTGGCGCTACTTTTAATCGTTCTCGGGTTTTTGGTCACGTTAGCCGGTATTGTTTTGCTTGTTACGATTAATACCGATAGCACATCAGAAGCGGATCCATACGATGAGACTGAACTGACAGTTGATGTTATGACTGAAGCGATGACGGAAGTTACAGCGGAAGCTACAACTGAATCAACGACAGAAGCTCTTTCGATACCACACGATCCGGTTTATTTTGAAGGTGCAAATCCAATCCCTGTGGGGATAACGGTGATGAAGTCTGATGGAACCGTTTTGAAGAAAGGTGATTTTCCCACTTTTCATGCTGTATCTTCTATCAGCGCAGAGTCAGGGATGAATCCTGAAACAAACGAGGCATCTGAGAACCTGCTGATCGTCATGTCTGCTTTACCTGACAGATATATGAGTGTAGCGGTGATTATCGCTACGGATCAACCCGAAATAACGAGCGCAGCACCAGACCTTATCGAGGGATTACAGTGGACACTTGTTTACTCAGGCGAAGGCTTCAAAAAAACAGCCAGATCAGTCGCAGCTACTGGTGAGATAACAGAGCATGTCGCTGAAGGGTTCAATATCAGATTTGTAGGTAATGAAGACAATGCCGAGGTGGAGTTTTTCGGACCGGTAGGTACACATTATTATGCCGTCATGATCTATGATGATACTTACTTCACTCTGATTCTTCCTTGAGACTAACAGCAGGCGAATCAGAATAAACAGTTATAAGTGTTCTGTTTATCATGTTACCAATCAGCACGTGTTAGACTGGATATATAAATAGTTTAGTGTGCTGAGGTTTAAACACAATTGGAAAAGGTGATAAGAATGAAAACTGAGATGAAACTGATTACGCTTGATGAGGAAATGCAAAGTTTTTGGAGTATGTTTGATACCTATATCAATGAGCTTTCGAGTATTGCCACTCAAGGTGACGGAATAGAACTGGAGTATTACTACTCATCTGAATATCGGGATGCGATCGATAGAATTAGACAAAGAGAAGAAAAACCGATTCGCCTTCACTTTATCATTAGCGAGGATACTATTGTCGGTTTTTCAATGTACCAGCTACTCTTTGACACCGACAAGAACTGCTGTCTGATGGAATATTATTTTGCAGACGAGTATAAAGGCAAGGGTTTTGGTAAGAATGCTTATGATTCGCTTGAGGAAATCATCGGGAATGAAGGTGTGGAATCCATTGAGCTGACACCGACCAATGAGATCAATAGACGATTCTGGGAAGCCAGAGGCTACTGCATGACCTCAGAAATCGATGAGGAGAATAAACCTATTTATAAGAAAGTCATAAAATAGTCTTCAGAATAAGTGGAATAGACCACCCAAACGGGTGGTCTAAATTTTTGGAGAAGTAGGGGCGGTTACCTGGTAGAGGGCTTAGAAATCCTTTAAATCCTTCAACAGTTTTAGAAGTTCCAAGACGTCTTCTTTTGGAGTAGCCCATGAAGTTACGAATCTGGCTTCCATGTTGTTTTCATCGTATGGATGCTCCGCTTCGTAGTAACATAGGGGTGAGAGTTTTTCGTGGATGCTGTTAGGAAGTATGACGAATAGTAAATTTGTTGACGGGTTCGTCATAAGCTGATAGCCAAGGTTTAGGATGCCGTCTTTTAGCATAGTGGCCATCTCATTGGTATGCTTAGCCATTTTGAAATACAAGTCATCTTCAAATAGCGCCTTAAATTGAACGCCTAACAATCTGCCTTTTGCCAGAAGGGCTCCTCTTTGCTTGATTGAGAACCTCATGTGCTCTTTTAACGTTGGATTTGTGATGACTAACGCTTCACCAAAGAGAATTCCGTTTTTTGTTCCACCGATGGTGAAGGCGTCTGCAAAGTTAGCGATATCTTCAATGGTCATATCGTTATCATCGCATGTTAGGGCATTTGCAAGTCTCGCTCCGTCGATATATAGATAAAGTCCGTATTTGTCACAGGTATCTCTTAACTTCTTCAGCATAGCTTTTGTGTAGATCGTGCCTGTTTCTGTTGCGTTTGAGATGTAAACCAGTCTTGGCAATACCCAGTGCTCGTCAGCGTGTTTCAAAATTGCCGCATCGATCATTTCTGGGGTAAGTATGCCATCTTTTGATTCCATCTCGATAATTTTATGGCCAGTGGCTTCAATAGCGCCGGTCTCATGTACTGAGATATGACCAAGATCTGTTGCGATTACCGCTTCGTATGGTCTTAAAAAGTGAGCGATCGCTATCGTATTTGTCTGAGTGCCAGTGACTAGTAGATGGACATCGGCATCTGGCCTACTGATTCTCTTTTTAATAAGCTCGATGGCTTCGCTTGTGATATCATCTACACCATAACCCACATGCTGCTGCATATTTGTTTCTATTAGTGCATCCAGCACCTTCTGATGTGCTCCCTCTGAGTAATCATTCATGAAATAAAGCATAATGTCTCCTTTAAGGTATGTTTTTACAAAGAAAATCGCCAATCGATTCGTATCCGTTTTGCTATACTTTTGCTTTATGTAACTCTTTTACATGTAAAGCCGTGTTTCGTTCACAGACCGTTTTTCGGTTGATTTTAGACGACAGTAAAGGCTTTTGCCGGCCGATTATGTCAATTGACTAAGTTAATCTTAACATAACCTTTATCATATGCAAATCATCTGTCATGCAATCTTTTTTCAATTTTTCAGTCTATTTCAGATGCCTTGATTTCATTTTTTAATAGAAGAAAGTTTAAGAAAAACTTAAGGTTGTAAACACTAGTTGGTGTACTTAGAATTTGTTACAATGGTAAATATTGCTACATCGAATTATTTTGTAGACATTCAATGAATGGAATCTGATATGGAGGATTATTATGAAACAAAGTAGTCATTTAGAAATTGCTATTGCTTCAATCAATTGCTTTACAGATGATGGCACGCTTGACATGGGTGAGCTAAACTTTCTTTTAGGCTTAGCCTTGAGAGATCAAATTATGGATGATGAAGAAAAAAGAGTGCTTGGTAATATCTTTAATCAAGTGAGTAGAAATGATGTAAGTAGTGTTGTTTGGGATAGGATTTTAGCAATTAAGAAAGAATATGATATCTAATAAAGCTATTATAAAAAGCCATCAACGCCACTATAGCGGTGTTGATGGCTCTTTTTATGGAGTTCTACATAAGCGAATAAAACTTAGAATCGGTCCATCACTTCTTTAATTATTTTCGGAGCTTTTCTGCATTTGTCTTCTGACACGGCACATACTGCGAACCTAATGCCTTTACCAAGTGGAACCATGAAGATGTTCTTTTCGACTAAGGCTTCGCTGATTTCGTATGGCTTGTCACATGGTAGGCTGACAAAGAATCCATCTCTATAAGGCAACAACTCTAGGCCGACTTCGTTTGATGCTTCTACGAATGCGTCTGCACGTTTTCTGAGCATTGCTTTGTATTGATTTTTTTCTTTTGTGTATGCTTCTGTTAGCTCTTTGCTTTTAAATATTTCTGAAACCACTACCATTGCGCCCCTGTTGCCGTTAGACCAGTTGGCTCTGCCGGAATGAAGACTGGATACTCTGAACTCATCTGCGATTTCGACATTCGATGACATACCGATAAGCGCTCCAAGTCTTAAGCCGTACATAGTGTAGCCTTTTGATGTACTGAAAGCCGCCATGACAAAAATATTTTCAGGTAGGTTGGAGAACTTTGTGAAGAAGGCTCTTCTTTCATCAGCAACTCCTGCAAAATCTATATATGCTGTGTCTACTAATAAAATGATTTTCTTATCTGGATTTTTTGCCTCTTCTTTTACAAAGTCTAAGATCTCATCCCACTCTTCGTCGGATACGCTGTAACCGGTCGGGTTTTGAGCAGGTGTATTGATGATCGCCATCAATCGATCCTGTTTGTTTAAGATAGCTTTGAATTTTTCTTTGAAATCAGCGACATTGAAGTTGCCTTCTTCTGAAAACAGTTGGAATGTAGTGATTTTTCTGCCTGCCTCTTCAGAAATCGTCTGGTAAGGTGACCAGAACCAATCGGAAGTAAGGATCTCGTCGCCTTCTTCTGTGTAGTTCCACATGGCTACTTTTAATGCGCCAGTACCACCTGGTGTTGCCACTACCCTGATGTGGGCTTGAGGCTTATATCCTGCAAAGAAAGTCTCTTCGACAGCTGTAAGATACTCCGGCATACCCGCGATAGGGGCGTAAGCTGAGAGTTCCTCGTTTGGTGTGTCTTTTAAAACACCAAATACTGAATCAAAAGCGATGAGTTTTCCGTTATCATCCATCAAGGCACCGAGTGTGGAGTTTGTTACATTTTCTTTACCATACTTTTTAATCGCTTCTTCGGCTTTTCCTGCTATTGCAAAAATTGCGTCGGCTTTTGCCGGCCATTTTGCGTGTTTGGCAACCATACTAAATGTCATAATGTCCCCCAATGAATAAAGTCATAATCGTTTGATGAGTAATTGTCATTCTATAGTCATAGTAAAGGTATTCATGGCATTTGAAAACACCTTTTCTAAAACTAATTCATTTTTTGTTATTAAATAAACATAAACCCTACGCCGATGATCGTTATGAATGCGCCGAACATCTCCTTAAGATGTACTTTTTCTTTTTTGTAGAAGATGGCGATAGGTATTAGGAGTATCGGAGTAATCGACATTAAGGTCGATGCCACTCCAGGATGGGTATATTGAAGTGCAAGTAGCGAAAATGAAACGCCTAGGAAGGGACCGAAAAAGGACCCGATGGTGACGCTTACCATTGCTTTTTTATGTTTGAATCCAGCGACGAGTCCGCTCCAATTGCCTCGAATTAGATAAATCAGTAAGAATCCAGCGATGCCTGCGATAATTCTGATTTGCGTCGATGCGAATGCACTATAAGTTCCCATGCCGATTTTTCCGATGATAAATCCAACCGCCTGTCCAAGCGCTCCTGCGAATGCGAAGAGGATTCCTGTGACGGGGTGTGAGAACTGTACTTTTTTCTGTCCGTCGCCTCTGACCAAGATAACGGTCGCGATTCCTAAAAGTGTGATCATCATGCCAATGATTTGAGTCATTGTCATCGGTTCTTTAAGGATGAAGTAGGCTAGGATCGCATTTAAAGGAGGAACGCTTGCATAGATCAGCATGGAAATTCTCGCGCCAATGCGCACGAATGCTTCAAATAGAAACAAATCGCCAATTACAAATCCAACAAATCCGGATAGTAAAAGCCATTTCCATGCATCTAAAGACGCATCAAAGGGAAGCAGCTGACCTCGTGTGATCAGTGTGAAGGTGCTTAAAAATGCCAGACCTACGACCAATCTGATCAAGTTAAGTGCCTGTGACCCCATGCGTTTGCCGGCATCTTCAAAGGCGGTCGCTGTGATTGACCAGCAAAATGCCGTTGCCAGTGCGATTAGTTGTCCGATATAGGATTCCATTGTTATTCCTCTCTTAATTAAATTATGTACCCTAATATCCTATAATAGAATAGAATATTTAGCAACGCGAAATAAATTGCAGGAGGCTCTCATCGCAAGTGATTGAAAAATGAATGCTTGTTTAATATTACAGAAATCATGGCGCTTGAAGGTCAAGTAATGATATACTATAAGTCAATAAAACATTAACCGGAATTAAGAATGAAAAGAAAGGGGCAATATGAAAAAGTTATTTTTACTATTTATTGCGACTGTTCTAATGTTCACCATATCTTTCGCTGAGGTTGACAAGCTAGTACTTAATTACTTGAATGACATTGAATTAGGCGAGTTTGACGAAGAAGATTTGCAAGCATATGAAGCTAGTATGGGAAACGCGAACAGTGATCAGGCTTTATTCAAATTTTTAGAAGCGAGAATACAATTATATGACTACAAGTACAAAGAGGCTTATTTGAATTTGGAATCAGCACTTGGATTACTTGAAAACGAAGAGGATTCTGTTCTTAAAGCAGAAATCTTATACTATCTTGCAGACATGGATTACTTCTTTTTTGATCTGACGAGCGGAACGCAAAGAAGTGTGGAGTTAAGAAAGCTTTCTGAAGCTATTGACTATACCAAGGGAATTATCGAATCGGATTACAATATCGCCTTCAGTTATATCTATAACTATGACTACGATCAAGGAATGCTAGTTGCCACAGAAGCGTTCGAGTTGTCAAGGCAGTCCGATTACGCACTTGGTATAGTTGACTATACTTTGTTCTTAGGTGATCTGGACTATTACTACGGAGACTACCTTAAGGCAATTGCAAAATACGAGGAAGCTTTTAACCTCTTAAGTCCTGTTGTGCATGATTATGTAGTAGAAGAACCGCATCAACTTATCAGACGTGTGATCGGTAGCGACCAGATTAAGAACGGCGATCCTGAAGCGGGACTTCAGATGCTTGAAGAACTACTGGAGTCAATTGATGTTAAAGACACTTATACACTTTTTTATGTGAATTATAAAATCGGAAAATATTATGCTGAGAGTGATCCAGCGAAAGCATTAGATTACTATATGACTGCTCAAGACCTATATTTTAAGTCTTCAATCATTGATAATGCCGATCCGTATGAAGTCTATTTTTATAAAGAGATCGGGAATGTGAACTATGATTTAGGAAATTATAAGGAGGCAGCAGACTATTATTTCAAAACGCTGAATTTTGATTATGAGACTGATGATGACGCTGTGGAAGCAATGCTTTCGGGTCTTGATGAGATAAAATACGATGAGATGAATAGCAAGATGTCGCTACTGGAGCAGTTGAATATTGCTAACGAAGAAAGAGTCTTGTTGTCGAGGTATTTTATCATAGGAATGTTTATCGGGATACTTCTTCTACTGGTGGCAGTAGTGATTATCGTGATAGAAAATAGGGCTAAGGCAAAAACGGAGAAGGAACTCTATTACAACTCTATTACCGATAATTTAACTAAAGTATACAACAGGGGAAAAATCATAGATATTTTCAGTAAGAATCTGAAAAAAGACAATTCAGTATTACTGTTGGATTTGGATAACTTTAAAGACATCAATGACACATACGGGCATATCGTAGGTGATGAAGTGCTGATAAAGGTTACTCAAATCATCAAGAAATCTATTAGGGAATGCGACAAACTGGGCAGATATGGCGGAGAAGAGTTCTTAGTTTTCATTGAAGGCGCCGGTCAGATGGAGTTACACGAAATTGCTGAAAGAATCCGTTACAATATTGAGAACTTCTCATGGAGTCACAAGGGGCTTGTTACAACAGCAAGTATTGGTGTGACCAGTTGCTTCTCTGATGAGGTGGAAGCTATCCTTCACGAGGCCGATACGCTTATGTATAAGGCAAAGCACTTAGGAAAGAACAGGGTTGAATTTGGATAGGTAGTTAAGATTTTTATGGGGGATGCATTTGTCGAATTCTAGAATGTTACATGGGAACAATCGAAATTTAGAGGCGTGGGAAAAGTATATTTTACATGATGAATTGGATTTTTCAGATATGAGAATCGAAATTGCGGATTCCTGGATTAGAAGCAGGAATTTTGATGTGGATCCCAATGCGACAACCATCAAGGAGATGCTGAGTGAAGAAGAACTCATGCAAAGAAGTCAAGCCTTTTCTCCTATTTTGAAAATTGCACTACCCTTTATGGAAACAATTTACAAGGCTGTGGGTGAAGGCGCCATGGAAGTAAGTTTTACCGATGCAAACGGTTATGTTTTGGAATGTCTTGGTGATGAGGATGTTTTGAGAGATCTGCATCTTCACAAGGGTAAGAACATGTCAGAAAATGTGGTCGGCACAAACGCCATTGCGATCACACTCAAAAAAGGAATCGCTTTTCAAGTGCTTGGAGCTGAGCACTTCAATAAAAAGTTTCATAAGATGACTTCAGCTGCGGCGCCAATTAAGGACGATAGCGGTGAGATCGTGGCTGTCTTATGCATGTCGGGAGTCAATGATAGAGTGCATCCGCATACCTTAGGGATGATTCTGGCATCGGCTCTTGCCATAGAGCATGAGATTAAGTTAAATAAGAGAAATGATGATCTGATTCGTATCAATAAGCATTTTGATGCGATCATGAAAACCATCTCGGAGGGAATCATCACAATCACCTATGATGGAATTATCACCGATATCAATTATTTTGCTCTTAAGATACTGAAAAAGACACATCAAGACCTAATAGGTAAGACAATTGACGAAGTAACAAATAAATCTGTGCTGGCACTTATAAAAAAAGAAGTGCGGACCTTGGAAGAAAAAGAGATTCAAGTAATCACTGGTGGTCGAAAAAAAACGATTATCATGAGTCTTAAGCCGATTTATTCACAGGATGACAGCATTAAAGAGTATCTGATTACCTTTAGGGAATCAAAAAAAGTTTATTCGGAAGTCAACAAGATCTTTGGGTCTAAGGCGATCTATACCTTTGATGCGATACTGGGTGACAGTGAAGAGATCAACGAGGCGATCAGGATGGCAAAGCTTATTGCTGCGACTGATGCGACAATTTTACTTCATGGTGAAAGCGGCACAGGTAAAGAGATGTTCGCCCAGGGGATTCATAATGAATCGCCGCGCAAAAACAATTCTTTTGTGTTTATCAACTGCGGAGCCATTCCAAGGGACTTGGTTGCAAGCGAACTATTTGGATATGAAGACGGTGCGTTCACTGGTGCCAGAAAAGGCGGTAATCCAGGAAAATTCGAACTTGCTGACGGCGGAACCCTTTTTCTAGATGAAATTGGAGATATGCCGCTGGATACCCAGGCCAACCTCTTGAGGGTTTTAGAAACCAAAGAGGTCGTGAGGGTAGGCGGGCACGAGGTCATTCCTGTAGATGTTAGGGTGATTGCAGCAACGCATAAGGATTTAGTGGAAGAAGTCAAGATGGGCAATTTTAGGGGCGACTTGTTCTACCGGTTGAATGTCATGCCGATCCACACACCGTCACTGAGAGAACGGAAAGAAGATATCCGTAATCTGATTGATTTTTTCTATATGCAGTTTAGGAAGACTCCGTCAAAAAAACTAGCAATCGATGAGAGTTTCTATACAGTGATGAAGCATTATCACTGGCCTGGCAATGTACGGGAACTTCAGAACGTGATGCAGATGGTCACTAACCTTATCGGAGATAAGGAGAAACTTTCCAGTGGGCATCTGCCTCTATACATTAAAGAAAAAATTAGTGCTGAATCGATTGAACTTGGAAGAGTGGACAATATCAGACCGCTTGATGTTGTTGAGAAAGAAGCCATTGTAAATGCGCTGTTGGTTTCTGATAACAACCTGGTACAGGCTGCAAAAATGCTTGAAATCGGAAGAAGCACTTTGTATAGGAAAATTGAAAAATACAACCTGTAAATGCACCACAATGATACACGTGTATCATTGTGGTGCATTTTTATTTGCGAAAACCGATATAAATGTGTCATATTGAGACACTTGTATCGATTTGTACTATTAAAGTTAAAGAAAAAAGGGGTATTTAATCAGTATTGAGTATAAAAACAATTTAAGTGTCGTGCAATTGCAGAGTGTGCGGTCTGAGGAAAAGAAGCTATAGGGGACTTGGCATGATACTTGCATATACATATAGGGGAGGTGTTCTGATGAAAAACATTGTATTTAGCGCCGTTGTACTTTCAACCTTTTTTATTATGCTTAGTGAGAAAATTACGGCGACCACCATTGCATGTGCAATGATTGTGGCAGTTATCGTAACGATGCTGAATAAGGACCGATTAAGTCATTTTAACTACATAGAGTTGAAAGTCTTACATAAATGGATGCATTTTATTATGGTGCTTTTTAAAGAGGTTGTCATATCCAACATTCAGGTGGCGATAATTGTGCTGTCAAAGGATATGAAGTTAGCACCTGAGATTGTTCGATTTGAAAGCAAACTGTCAAGTGAAGTGATGCGCACCGTACTTGCAAATTCGATTACGTTGACACCAGGGACAATGACAGTGGATATTTCTGATAAGGAGCTTTGGGTTCACTGCCTTAACGGTGATTACAAGGACGGCTTGACAGAACTTGTACTAGAAGACATTTTACATAAGATTGAAGGTGACTTACATGGATAAGTTCTTCGTGTTTTCGGTGGTATTTTTGTGTTTTACTATTCTAATTTGTATGTACCGTGTGGTAATGGGTCCTACGAAGGGTGACCGAATGATCGGTATCAATATCATAGGGACTAAGACGATGGTGATTATCGCTTTGACTTCGTTCATTCTGAAGGAAAACTATTTTATCGACGTTGTTCTTGTGTATGCGCTGATCAACTATATTGGATCCTATGTGGTGACTAGAGGGATTGCAACAAGTAAGGGGGAGTTCTAAATGGCAGACTTTTTATCAATACTTTTGATATCCTTGGGACTTTTCTTCTTTTTAGTGGGTGCGATCGGTGTGATTAGATTTCCTGACGCGCTTACCAGAGCGCATGGTGCCGCAAAATCTGATACGCTTGGTGCGGCGCTATGTATTGTGGGGCTTATGATTAAGGCTGGATTTACTCCTGTCAGTTTTAAGCTGATGCTGATTGTTTTCTTTTTATGGACAGCTAATCCTACAGCGGCACATATGGTGGCAAAAGCGATAACAGTTAAAAAGATGACGGAGGAAAGATAGATGGATTATATCAATATCATCATAGTGGCCATCATGATTATCGGATCTGTCGCTGCAGCCATGATCAGGAATCTACTAAGCGCTGTCATCATTTTTATGGTTTACTCGCTGATGATGGCTGTCTTATGGCAAAGAATGAATGCGCCTGATTTAGCGATTACCGAGGCGGCAGTCGGTGCGGGAATCACTACGATTTTATTTGTGATTGCACTGAATAGGATGAAGGTGGCAAAAAAATGAAACAGATATTTGTTGTGATACTGACTCTCGGACTTATTGGTTTTTTAATGCTTGGTGTCATGGATATGCCGGCGTTTGGTAGCGATAACGCTACGGTTCATAATGAGCTGATGGATAAATATATAAACGATGCGGTGAGTGATACTGGAGCGATTAACATCGTCTCTGCTATGATTCTTGATTACAGGGCGTTTGATACTTTTATTGAAGCCTCGGTTATTTTCACTGCGCTAATATGCGTGTTTACGGTTTTAAAGAAAGGAGCGCTTAATCATGAAAAGTAGTTTGATTAAGAACATAACTTACATATTGCTACCCTTTATTCAAGTATTCGGCATTTACATAATTGTTTTCGGGCATTTGTCTCCAGGTGGCGGGTTTGCAGGAGGAAGCATCTTGGGCTCGAGCTTGATACTGAATAGGTTTGTAAGCGGTAAGGAGCAATCGGAGCAAATGTTTAAGAGCAAGCACCTGCTAAGACTCGCATGCTCTTCACTGATCATGTACGGGGTTTTAAAAGGATATGTGTTTATCAGTGCGTTTTTCGGTCTTCATTCGCTTGTCGGTCCCGGCGTGCCCGGTACAATCATTAGTGGTGGATTTATCTTACCTTTAAACATTCTTGTAGGGCTTGTAGTTGCGATAACTTTCTATTTTATCGCAATTATTTTTGAAGAAGGTGATATTGAAAATGCCAAATTTGCTGAATAACTATATGCAGGCTGCCTCTGTGATCCTGTTCGGTATAGGATTTATGGTGCTTCTTTTGAACAACAATATGATAAAAAAGATAATTGGTATGAATATCATGGACACTTCGATATTTTTACTCTTTATATCCATCGGTTTTATCGACGGTAAGGAAGCGCCTATCATCGTTGATGCGAAAGTAAGTGGTCTTGGATATGTCAATCCTATTCCAGTGGGTCTTATGCTTACTGGAATTGTTGTGGCAGTCAGTGTAACCGCCTTTATGCTTGCGCTGACTATCAAACTTTATGAGACCTATGGGACAATCGAACTGGATGAAATTCAGATGATCAAGGGAGGAAAATATGACACATGATCTTACATACATGCTTATGACAAATGCGAATTTCAGTTTAGTGGACAGCTTTAAACTCACTCCTTTGTTAACTATTGTGATACTGATGTTGGGTGCGTTCTCTTTACCGCTGATTAAGACAAAAAAAGGGATTTACGTTGTTTCCCTACTGCTAGGTTCAATCGCTTTCTTATTGAATGTTGCCAATACGGTTTATGTAGCTATGCACGGACCGTATCTATTCGACATCGGTCATTTTCCTGCTCCTTTTGGAATCGTATTCAAAATAGGCGAGATCGAGAGTGTGGTCAGCCTATTCTTCACCTTTGTAATGCTGATGATTTCGTGGTACTCGTACCATAGCCTCGAAAAAGAAATCAAGGATCATCGTGTGGGTCTGTTTCAGACCTTGACAACACTGCTATTGGCATCGATTCTTGGAATTGTCTATACCTATGACGTATTCAACGGATTCGTCTTTTTAGAGGTCAGTACTTTAGCAGCATGTGGTTTGATTGTCATAAAGGACAAGGAAGCAAACATCAAGGCGACGATCAAATACCTCATATTAAGCTCATTAGGCTCTGGACTGGTACTCATGGGTATCGCCTTCTTATATTCTGTGTCTGGACATCTGAACATGCTTTATATCAAAGAGGCTTTGTCGCAAAATATGACCGGAAATGAGAATCTTATACTACTGAGTTTGATTCTATTCACGATAGGACTAGGGCTTAAAGGTGCGATGTATCCACTTCATATCTGGCTGCCAGATGCACACTCCTCTGCGCCGAGTCCGTCGAGTGCGATATTGTCGGCTGTGGTGATCAAAGCGCCTGTTATTTTCTTGATTAAGCTTTATTATCTTGTCTTCGGGTTTGATGTCGTCTCGCATACGTTTATCTTAGATCTCTTACTGATTTTCGGATCCTTAGGGATGATTATAGGATCACTAATGGCGAAGGCGCAGACAGAACTTAAGCGTATGATCGCTTATTCAAGCGTTGCCCAGATGGGTTATATCTTCTTTGGAATCGGGCTAGGAAACAAGCTGGGTCTTGTGATGGCGATCTATCATGTCATCGCACACAGTGTGACAAAATCGAGTCTCTTCCTTGCTGCCGGGTCCTTTATTGAACAGACGGGCAATAAGACGATCAAGGACTTTAAAGGGATAGGCAAAGAAATGCCAATCACTCTTGGCATATTCACACTGAGCGCTTTGTCACTTGTCGGCATACCGGTACTTCCCGGGTTTATTAGCAAATGGAATCTGGCGATGGCTTCTATCGAAACAGGTAAGATCTATCTGCTGGCGGTGATTTTAGCAAGCAGTATGCTCAATGCGGTCTATTATTTCCCGATCATCATCAACGGTTACTTTGGAGAAGAGAATTTAGACGGTAAGATATACCGGTCAAAAAGCAAGCCGATCAAAGCGCTGTTATCCTTGATTATCCTGTCGGTAGTCATGGTGGGAGTCGGCTTTATGTCAGGTGTGCTAATTGACTTTATTGAAAAAGGGATCTACTTATAAGGATAGGTGGACGATAAACGCGGAGAGAAGACGGATATGGGAAAACTAATGATGCTGCTACCGATGGTTATTCCTATCATCGTAGCGGTTCTACTGACAAATAGAAAATGGGTAAGTGATAAGAACATCACCAAGGTTGTTGGTGCCACTGTGTTTATCAACTTCTTCATTGTAGTATTCGTCTTGTTTTACAACAAGACCGGTACCTTCCATCTGATCAAGGTCAACAACTTCTTAGATATCTACTTTAAAGTCGATCAGCTAAGTAGGCTCTTTAGTCTGATGGCTTCGGTTTTATGGATTCTGACCAGTTTTTACGCCTTTGAGTACATGAAGCACAATCAAAGAGTAAGACAGTTTTATCTGTTTTTCACGCTGACGCTCGGGGTAGTCATAGGATTGTCTTTTTCGGGGAACCTATTTACACTTTACATCTACTACGAACTTTTGACGCTGAGCACTTTCCCGCTTGTGATTCACAACGGTACCGAAAGAGCGCTTGAAAGCGGCAAGAAATATGTGATCTACTCCTTTTCGGGTGCGACCCTTATCGTGTTTGGAATGATGATCCTGTACTCGATTACAGGGACGATGAACTTTACACCAAAGGGAATTCTCACACTGGCATACGGGGTAGACAATAAGATGCTACTCGTTAGCTATGTGGCTATGTTTTTAGGTTTTGGTGTAAAATCGGCACTTGTGCCGTTTCATTCCTGGCTGCCTTCAGCCATGGTCGCACCAACTCCGGTGAGTGCTCTTTTGCATGCGGTTGCTGTTGTCAAAAGCGGAATTTTCTCGTTGATACGCATCACCTATTTTGTTTTTGGTGCGAGTGTGGTTAGCGGTATCGGCGCGACTACCTATCTTGTTCCCTTTGTAGTGCTCACAGTCGTGATGGGGTCGCTGCTCGCGCTGCATCAGGACCATCTGAAAAAGAGACTTGCCTATTCTACCATCTCTCAGCTTGGCTATATGATTCTAGGCATCCTGCTGCTTAATCCTCTAGGCTTACTGGGTGCTCTGCTTCAGATGATTAATCACGCGGTAATAAAGATCACCTTGTTCTTTATTGTCGGAACCATCACTCATCAGACCGGCAACAAGTATATCCACCAAATAAACGGTATGGGCAGAAGGATGCCTGTGACCTTTATAAGTTTCACCATCGCAGCCTTGTCGCTGATTGGCATCCCGCCGACCAACGGATTTGTTAGCAAATGGTTTTTAGGACTTGGGGCACTCGATGCGAGCAATATGTTCTATGTGTTCATACTATTGATCAGCGCATTTTTAACAGCTGCTTATCTGCTTCCGATCACGGTTACTGCATTTTTTACAAATCAGTCTGTCCCAGAAGGCATAGAAGCGGATGAAGGTGAAAATGCAGTGAGTTTGGATCCGCCCAAAATGATGCTTGCTCCAATTGTCATCTTGACGCTTGTGATCATCATGCTTGGACTGTTTCCCAATATCGTTATCAATTTTATCAACCCAATTTTAAGTAGTGTCTTTTAAGGAGGTAGTCTTATGAATACGCTGATTTACATACTGATACTTCCTTTTGTCGCTTCTTTTGTCGGATTCTATATCGGTCTTAAAAATGAAAGCAAGCGGGATTCTTTTAATGTGATGGTGACGGCAATCGAATTTTTATTGATCATACTTCTTTACCCTCAAATTAAAGATGGGCCTATTGAGTATATGATGCCCCATATCATGGGTACGGGACTTCACCTAAAAGTAGACATGTTAAGGTATTCGATGATTTTCATATCGGGTCTCGCATGGTTTTTAACAACGCTATATGCCACTCAGTACCTGGTCAGGAAGAAGAATCGAAACCGTTTCTATCTGTTCTTTATGCTCACCTACGCAACGACCCTTGGTGTGTTTATCTCTGAGAATTTTCTGAACCTCTTTACCTTTTTTGAGGCGATGTCGTTTACTTCTTATTTTTTAATCATTCATGATGAGGATCAGTACAGCCACAAAGCCGGTATGTCGTATCTGAGTATGGCTATCGCAGGCGGACTTGTCATGCTTATGGGAATCTTTATCGCATTTGACCAGACCGGTACCTTGGATATCGGTGAAATGGGCGTGATCTTACCGATGAAGGGGACGATCAAGTATGTGATATCTGGTCTGATCATGGTAGGCTTTATGATCAAGGCGAGTGTTTTCCCGCTTCACACATGGCTTTCAAAGGCGTATCCCGCGGCACCTGCACCAGCTACAGCACTTTTAAGCGGAGTACTGCTCAAAACAGGACTATTTGGTATGATTATCGTTGTGGTCGAACTGATGAACTATGACAGTACTATTTCCACTGTCCTGTACGTTCTAGGCCTGATCAACATATTCTTAGGCGGAATTCTCGCGCTTTATCAGCGTAACATCAAGCGAATCATCGCTTATAGCAGTTTAAGTCAAACCGGGTTTATGCTGATGGGAATCGGCCTGATAGGGATACTGGGATCTCATGGCGGTATCGCGTTTGTCGGAACCATCCTTTATATGATCAATCATGCAATCTTCAAGGTCCTGCTCTTCATGGCGACGGGACTGATCTTTATGATACTCAACGAGCTTAGTATCAATGTGATCAAGGGGTTTGGCAGAGAAAAAACAACGCTTAAGGCAATCTTCCTAATAGGAGCCTTAGGGCTTTCGGCAGCTCCAGGTTTTAATGGATTTGTGTCGAAAACACTGCTTCATGATGCGATTCTAGAAGCCTATCACTATACGCATAACCCCCTGTTCAAGGTGTCTGAAGTGCTGTATCTTATTGGTGGCGGACTTACAATAGCCTATATGCTGAAGCTTTATATCGCCTTATTCATCGATAAGAACGAGGCTTATTATGGCCAGTATAAGGAACATCTAAAGAAGCGTGCGCTTTTTCCGATGGGGATGCTTGCGACGCTCGTCGTGTATCTTGGTTTGTTCCCGAAGTCGGTGCTTGCTCCGCTCTTTGACTATGTGGAGATGCTTGGACTTGAATATCCGCACAGTCTGCCAGTTTATAACGCACATAGTATCGGGTATTTCTTATTTTCACTTTCAGTGGGAGTATTGACGTATGTACTCTTTATCAAGAGAAAGCTTGTAAAAGTTGACGAGCAGGGAAAAACCTACTTAAATCCATCGATGGAGTGGTATAGCTTAGAAGAGGACGTCTATGTACCTGTAGTCAGGTTTTTCTTTAAAGCGTTTAGTTTTCTCTTTAGGATCGTCGACAATATGCTTCTCTTTTCATTGTCGGTTGTTTCAAATGGGTTTAAGAAAATCATTGAATCGGATATTTTTATTATTCCTAAATTGGAATGGAAAAGATCGATGATCGATACGAGTACAGAGGATTTCAGGCATGAGATTGAAGATACCATCAAGGGGATAGAAGGTAAAGTTGCTGCTAATTTGCAACCTATCAAAAAAATCAAGGACAATTTACTGGACGAGGAAAATTCCAAGGTGAAGGAACTGATCGCATTCTTCCACTACAAGACTTCAAGTATCACCTATTCTATCTTTGTGATCGCGGTAGTATTGGTTATGAGTTTAAGTATCGTGTTTTTAATGGGATAGCATGGAATAGCATCTAAAGATAAAGGCCCAAAAGAAAATCAATTTTCTTTTGAGCCTTTTTTTATGTGCGCCCAGCATGGGCGCAATCCAACGGGTGCAAGTCCCGAACACGCCCTAGTAGTGGGAAGTGTATAGCTTAAGGCAAGGGTGTCGCGGGTGACTGCGAATCTGAAGGAAGCCGG